>VEPA01000261.1 GCA_012026675.1 Betaproteobacteria bacterium
GTGCGGCCGGAGCGCAGCTACCGGAATGTACTGTTTTGTACATGAGGATAGCGAGCACCGCCCAAGCCCCGATCCGGCACGCGCAGTAGATTTATTCATGAGCGTCCGTGCATGGTCATCAGGGTTTGCTGCATCGTGGCGCAATGGGTGGCATGGCCATTCTTGATCGCGTACACCTCGCCGCGTGCGATGACGAGGTTCCTGCCGGATTTCAGCACCTTGCCTTCGGCAAGCAGGAACTCGCCGTCGGCGGGTGCCAGCAGGTTGAGCTTGAATTCGACGGTAAGGACTTCGGCGCCGGCCGGCATCAAGGTGAGCCCGGCATAGCCGCCGGCGCTATCGACGATGGTGGCGGTAATTCCGGCGTGGAAAAAGCCATTCTGCTGGGTCAGGTCCTCACGGTATGGCAGGCGGATTTCACAATGCCCGGGAGCCAGGACACCCATATCCGCGCCGATCAGCGTCATCACCCCCTGCCGGGCGAAGCTTTCCCGCACTGTCGCCTCCCAGTCCGGATTGCGCGTTTCAAAAGTTCTGCTGGGGGGGCGTACGGTATGGGTCATCTTTCCTCCGGCCGATGCCGCGCATGGTAGTTGACGTTGACGTCAACGTCAACTACCATGCGCGCTATCCTGAACGCAGTTTTCGTGGTTGCCTGGATCCCGGCGCGAGTTCTTCGGCCTTGAGCATCTCGCGACACTGGCGCTCGAAACGGGCAATTTCCTTGAGCACGGCCTGGATGTCGTCGCGCTGCTGCTCGAGCGCGGCGCGACGCTGCGCCAATACATCGAGAAAGGACAAGAGTTGGGACGACTCATCCTCCGCCGTGTCGTACATGTCGATCAGATCCTTGATCTCGGCCAGGGAAAGCCCCAGCCGCTTGCCGCGCAGGGCGAGTTTCAGGCGCGTCTGGTCGCGCTTGCTGTAGATCCGGTTGCCGCCCTCGCGCGCCGGGGACACCAGGCCGTGGGATTCCCAGTAGCGGATGGCACGGGTGGTGACGCCGAAATCACGCGCCAGTTCGGTGATGGTTTGGGTTTCGTTCACGGTGGCGGGCCGGCATGAATTGGATGCTGCACTGCACATAAGGCCCTGAAAATTAGATATGATGGCAGACCAACTGTCGACAAGTTAAGCAGATTTCGCCTACCGATGCAAAGAACTCCGACTTGAACGCCCCGATTGCCTACCTGCACGAAACCGCCCCCGCCCCAGGCGTGGCGGTTCCTGTCGCGCCCGGTATCGAGTGGCTGTGCATGCCCCTGCCGTTTGCGCTAAACCACATCAACCTCTGGCTGCTGGCCGACGGTGCGGGCCATGCCGCCGTGGATACAGGCTTTGCGCTCGACCCGGTCAAGGAAGCCTGGAAGTCGGCGCTGGCGAAACGGCGCCTGACACGCTGCATCGTCACCCATTGCCACCCCGACCATCTCGGCCTCGCGGCCTGGCTGGAACAGGAAACCGGCGCCCCGTTGTGGATTGCGCAAGGCGAATACCTGGCGGCGCACATGATGTCCGAACAGATCGCCGGCTACGCGATTCCTTCGATGGTCGAGTTCTTCCGCCGGCACGGCCTCGACCAGGCGCGCATCGATGCCCTGCTTGCGCGCGGCAACGGCTACAAACGCGGCGTACCGGAAATCCCCGCCACTTTTCACCGCCTGTTCGACAACCAGTTGCTGCAGATCGGCGACCACGAATGGCGCACCATCGTCGGCCATGGCCATGCCCCGGAACACATGAGCCTGTATTGCGCGGAACTGGGCGTGCTGATTTCCGGCGACATGCTGCTGCCGCGCATTTCAACCAATATCTCGGTGATGGCCAGCAATCCGCAAGGCGATCCGCTCGGGCTGTTCCTCGCCTCGATCGACGGCTTTCGCGCGCTGCCGGAGGACACCCTGGTGCTGCCTTCTCACGGCCGGCCCTTCCGCGGCCTGCATGGCCGCGTCGATCAACTGCTCGCCCACCATGCGGAACGTTGCGATGTGCTGCTGGCCGCCTGCAAGGACAAGGCGTGCAGTGCCGCGGGACTGATCGCCGTCCTGTTCAACCGCGAGATTCCCGACCCGCACCAGACGATGTTTGCCATGGGCGAAGCCATCGCCCACCTGAATTACCTGGAACACGCAGGGAAAATGCAGCGCATCGAAGAGAACGGCCTGGTCCGTTTTATAAGCAGTTAACCAAAGGAGCCACCATGTCCGCGCAAGAAAAGCTTGCTTTGCCCGATCCCAAGGATATCGCCACGCCCTACGCCGAGGTCGCCCAACGCGCTTCGCATCTGATCACCGAACACACAAAACGCCAGATGAAGAAGGGCATTTCAACGCCGACCGACGAACTGGGGATCGCGCAAGCCTTCATGGACATGATGGCGCAGATGCTGGCCAACCCCTACAAGATGGCGCAGGCGCAAATGAACCTGGTTTGGGACTATTTTTCGCTGTGGCAGCATTCGATGCTGCGCTCCATGGGCATGGGGGGAACACCGATTGCCGCGCCGAAGAAGGGCGACAACCGCTTCAAGGACGCGCACTGGGAAGAACACTTCCTGTTCGACTTCATCAAGCAGAGCTACCTCATCAGCGCCCGCCACATTCATGACGCGGTCAGCAATGTCGAGGGCCTCGAAGAAATCTCGAAGAAGAAGGTCAACTTCTTCACCCGCCAGTTCATCGACGCGCTGTCGCCTTCCAACTTCGCCGCGACCAATCCCGAAGTGCTGCGCGAGACGGTCAAGACCCACGGCCAGAACCTGCTCAAGGGATTCAACAACTTGCTGCGCGACATCGAGGAGGGCGATGGCCAGCTGCGGGTCAAGATGACGGATCCCGAGGCCTTCGAGATGGGCAAGAACGTGGCCACCGCAAAGGGAAAAGTGGTGTTCCAGAACGAAATGATCCAGCTGATCCAGTTCAATCCGTCCACCAAGGAACAATACAAGCGACCCCTGCTGATCATCCCGCCCTGGATCAACAAGTACTACATCCTCGACCTGCGCGAGAGCAATTCCTGGATCAAATGGTGTACCGACCAGGGCCACACGGTGTTTGTCATCTCCTGGGTCAATCCCGATGCAAGACTGGCGCAGAAGAGCTTTGAAGACTACGTGGCCGAAGGTTCGCTGGCGGCGATCGACGCCGTATGCCAGCAAACCGGCGAGAAGGAACTCAACCTGATCGGCTACTGCCTCGGCGGCACCCTGCTCGGCTCCACCATGGGCTACATGGCGGCGAAAAAGGACAAGCGCATCGCCTCGGCGACCTTCTTCGTCGCCCTGCTCGACTTCTCGATCCCCGGCGAGCTCGGCGTTTTCATCGACGAGGGTCAGATTTCAAGCCTGGAAAAGAAAATGGAGAAACGCGGCTACCTGGAAGGTTCGGAAATGGCCGGCACTTTCAACATGTTGCGCTCCAACGACCTCATCTGGTCCTTCGTGGTCAACAACTATCTGATGGGCAAGGATCCGTTCCCCTTCGACCTGCTTTACTGGAACTCCGATTCCACGCGCATGCCCTACAAGATGCACAGCTACTACCTGCGCAACATGTACCTCGACAACAAGTTGCGCGAGCCGGGCGGCATCACCTTGCTCGACACGCCAATCGACTTGTCCAAGGTCAAGACACCGTCCTACTTCATTTCCACCATCGAAGACCACATCGCGCCCTGGCGCGGTACCTATCTCGGCGCCAATACACTCGGCGGCCCGGTGCGCTTCGTCCTCGGCGGCTCGGGCCATATTGCCGGCATCGTCAATCCGCCGTCGGCCAACAAGTACGGGTTCTGGACCAATGAGGCCAAGACGCGTCCGGAGTCCCCGGACGAGTGGTTCGAAGGCGCCGAGCAGCACACAGGCTCCTGGTGGACCGACTGGCAGAAGTGGGTTACCGGCCTCGACGATGAAAAGGTTCCTGCCCGCGACCCCGCCAAGGGCAAGCTCAAGGTGCTGGAAGATGCGCCGGGCTCCTTCGTCAAATTCCGCCTGGATTCGCCAAAGAAGGCAAAGTGACGATCCTTGTTCCGGAAAGCAATGCGGGCGCGGAGTCGCAAGGCTCCACGCCCGTTTTCTTGGCGAGCAAGACGCGGCGGGTGGTACTCGACACCAATGTGCTGGTCTCGCTTTATGTCTTCACCGACAGCCGTTTCGCGCCGCTACGGGCAAGGATCGAAAGCGGCGCATGGCAGGCAATTACCAATGACGCCTGCCTCGGAGAGTTCCGCCGCGTGCTGGGCTACCCGATGTTCGCCTTGACCGAAAAACAACAGCAGGAAGCCATCGCTGCCTACAGCAGCTCTGTCGTGTCGTTTGTCGGGCCGCCAGTCCATGGCCTCACCAGCCTGCCGCGCTGCAAGGACCGCGATGACCAGAAGTTTCTCGAACTGTCCCGCGACAGTGGCACCGACTGGCTGGTAACGGCGGGCAAGGCCTTGCTGCGTCTGGCTCGGCGCGACAGACTGCGCGATCTGTTCTGCATTCTTACCCCGGAAGCGGCGCTGACGACGCAGTGACGCGCCGCGCGGGCGGCCGAGACCGCCTCAAATACGAATGTAGCGATGCTGGCGGGGTTCGTTCTGGATCGCCGCAACTCCCTCGGCAACCGGGAAACGGACGATGCAGACAAGCCAGAGGCGGTTATCGCGGCAAAGCAAATGCGGCAGCAGATCGATCTGGTGCGTGGCATCGCCAGCGCCAGCACCGGCATCGCGCGCCTCGCCGGAACGCAACTGCAAGTGCTCCGCCGGACGCTGCAGCCAGGCGATCAGTCCCTGCAGCAAATTGTCAGGCCGCAGTTCGTCAACGGCCAGCACAACCTTCCCTTTGTCGCCATCGGCAACCGGAAAATCCTTGCGATTCTCGATATTCCACTCACCGCGGGTCAGTTTGTTATTCCTGTGCAACTTGTCGAGGTGTTCGCCGAAACTGGTGATCAGGCTCGTCAAAGCGGCGGTACGCAACCCCTGACGTGCACCGGTTTCGTTTGCCGCCAGCGTCCGCACGGTGTGGTCGCAGTACTTCGGCCCGTCAGCGCCCGCCGGCTGGTGCGGGGTGCGACGGGCGCCAAGCAGCGCGAACGCTTCTTTCTGCTCGGCACCGGCGAGAAAAGCCAGGGGCTGCTTGATGTCTCGACTGCAACCGAGCGCGTGGGAAATATCCTGTCGCGTGGGAAACAGGGCATGGACCAGCGGATGGTGCGTGTACTGCGCGGCCGAAATATCGAAAGGGCCGGGAATCGCCGCAATCTGGGCGTCGAAATACTCGACCGCGGCATTGATCGCCGGCACCAGACGGGATCCGTAATCCTTGGACGCGACGACATCGAAGCCTAGTACGGAAACCATCTGGCGGATCACCGCATGGGAGTCCGGCAGGACACATGCCACCGCCGGCGCCTGTTTCAAGAGACTGTTGAAAAACCCCATGATTCGTTCCCTGGATAACGGTTTCCTGTTGTTACGGGTTCCTGTTCTGGTTCTTGATGAACTGGAAAACTTCTTGTTCGAAGGCGGCGCGCCCGACGGGATTTTCGATCTCCCGGCTCAATACCTTCACCAACTGCGTCGCCACCGTCGATGAGCGAAGAGCACGGTCGACCAGGGCCCCCGCAAACGGACCGATGTCCGTCGCCAGGCGGCGCTTGACGAATGCGACAAAGGCCGGATCATTGCTCGGCAAACTCAAGCCAACCCCCGCCTGCGTCACCCCCGCCGCACCAAACACGACATGACTCAGGCCTTCGGCTCCCGCCGCATCGCTCATCGCCTCGAGGCGAAACGGAAGATCGCCCAACCATGACGCCTGGGCCGCAAAATCGCGTGTCGCCATCAGGCTGCCGCTGCCCGGAGCGCGGCGCAAGGCGCTCTGGGTGGCGCGAATCGCGGAACCGGAAAAACTCACTTGTCCGTCCGCTTCGGCACGAAAAACAACGCCGTAATTGACTACGGCGCGCAGCCGCAATGGCGCAGCCGCCCCGTCGAAC
>VEPA01000087.1 GCA_012026675.1 Betaproteobacteria bacterium
CTACCCGCCGCCCAACTACCCACCACCGAACTACCCGCCGCCGAACTACCAGCCGCCGCACTACCCGCCGCCGAACTAAAGCATGTTGTTCAGAGTGTTGACGCAACGTCGTATGCGGTGATCAGCATTCAGCAGGTAATGGTAGTGACATGTTTTCGCCATCCCTGCATTGGAACAAAGCGGGCTCTTGGTTGCCCGCGGGAGCGCGCAGGTCTGCCCTTCACCGGAAAGGATCATTCGCGCCTCCGGCGCGAACATAAAAAAACGCAACCCGGATGAGGTTGCGCTTAAGACCACTCCCATGGAGGAGGGCGGAGGAGACATGTGTCAAACGGAACTGGCAGACTTCCTGAATCCCGCAGTCCGTCCTTATCTGAGCCAATTCTTGCATAGCATTTGCTGCAATGCAAGAGATTTTTGTGCATTGCGAAATAAATATTTGAGAGAAAAATCATCAAAGCGAAATGTATTTGATTTTATTTGCCTTTGAAAGATGCACTTGAGATAGCCGGCAATACATTCCCCCTATTTTTGTTGTTCATGAACCGTCGGTGAGCTCAATTCGAACTCCGCATGGTGCGATGCGGCATCCAATCTTCAGTACGATCGCTAGAATGCGGCCCATCGCTTAAGGGAGTCGATGGCATGGACTGTACAGTACGGTGGCATGAGGGGATGAGCTTTGTTGCCGAGACTGGCAGCGGACATTTGGTATGCATGGATGGCGCGCCCGAGGCAGGGGGGAGGAACTTGGCTCCGCGACCCATGGAACTGGTGTTGGCGGGTACCGGGGCGTGCACGGCCTTTGACGTTGTCCTGATTCTGAAACGCGGCCGTCACGAAGTCAGAGGATGCGAGGTGAAGCTTCAAGCCGAACGCGCGGAAACCGACCCAAAGGTATTCACCAGGATCAACATGCACTTTGTCGTGACCGGGACGAATCTGAAGCCCGAAGTTGTCGAACGCGCCGTCAAGCTATCCGCGGAGAAATACTGTTCGGCGTCGATCATGCTCGGCAAGACCGCCGAGATCAGCCACACTTTCGAGTTAGCTGAGGCTGTTCAGGCGACGTAGGAAAGCTTGGTCATCAGCTTTGACGAAAGCTTCATGGCCAATTTGACTGGCGCGGGCAATTCCCGCGCACCATGGAATCGTGCCACTTCCGCGTGGCGCATCTCGTCGGCTTTCATTTGCTCGAGAACTTCCCATGATTTCCGATCCTGCTTCGGCAAGCTGGATTTATGGCTCTCCAGGTGCCCCTCGACCTGTCGCTCGGTTTCGGCCAGAAAGCCCAGACTCCACGCGTCGCCAAACCTTCCGGCGAACATTCCGATGGCAAGCGAACCCGCAAACCAGACGGGATTGAGAAGGCTCTTGCGCCCGCCGAGTTCGGCGATGCGCCGTTCCGTCCAGTTTAGATGCTCGGTTTCCTCCCACGCCGCCTGCTCCAGTTCGCGCCTGACTGCCGGATCGCGGGAACTCAGTGCCTGTCCCTGATACAGCGCCTGGGCGCAGATTTCGCCGCAGTGGTTGACCCGCATGAGTGCGGCAACGTGGCGCCTTTCATCCTCGCTCATCTCGGCCTCGGGCAGGTCTGTGCCGGGCATCGGACGCCGGGTCGGAGCCGAGGCGAACACTGCACGAAGCGCCTTGTCGAATTCCGGAATGAAGGAACTGATCATTGGGGTCGCCCTGTTGTCAGTCTGAACGGGGTGCACGGGGATGTCTGCCCAAACGCAGGGCATTGCGCCCCTCGTCGGCGCTATTGATGGGGAGACCCCCCGGGCAAAAAAAATTGCGATTCAACTCGGCGTGGTGTCGATTGACTGGCTTGTTTTCGATGGGTCGCCACTCGGTTCGGGTTGCGCGTGACTTCACCCATGTGCTGTCGTTGCGACCCGTCGCATAATGCTTCCAGCTGCGTTCCCTGCAATTGATGCCCTCGAAGCTGACATTGGTGGCGCCTCCCGACGTCTGGATGACCAGCACGTAGCGCACGATGCCGTCCGTTCCCGGCGCGAGGGTACTGCCGTCGATGAAATACTTGTTGCTCGTGGCGGCACTGACGTAGAACTCAAGCAGATTTTCCTGCTTGGGGAAGGCCGGCGGTTCGACGTCCTTCATCTCCTGCACTGGCTCGTCTTCCTGATAACTGCCGTCATCGCGCCCGGCACTATGTCCCGTGCGGCCGTCGCCGCGGACGCCCGGCGTCCCCGCGAACACGCTTGCCGCCATTCCCGCCAGGAATATAGCGGACCAGTGTTTCATTTCGCATCGTCCGCCGAGTCTGTTTCCCATCGCGGCATGCGCTCTTCAGGATGAACGAACAGCAGGCGCGCCAACTCGAGCAGAGCCGCCTCGTACACGCCGCGCTTGAACTCGATCACGTTAGCCAGCGGTACCCAGTAGCTGTTCCAGCGCCAGGCATCGAATTCGGGATGTTCGCTGGCGCGAAGGCAGACATCGCTGTCGCGGCCGATCAGCCGCAGCAGAAACCATATCTGTTTCTGCCCCCTGTAGGTGCTACGCCATTCGCGGCGAATCCAGTGCTTCGGCACCTCATAGCGCATCCAGTCGCGCGTGCGGCCAATGATCCGCACATGTTCGGGCTTGAGGCCGGTTTCCTCTTCCAGTTCGCGGAGCATCGCCTGCTCGGGCGTTTCGCCCTTCTTGATGCCCCCTTGCGGGAACTGCCAGGAATGTTCGCGGATCCTTTTGCCCCAAAACACCTCGTTGCGACTGTTGACCAGAATGATGCCGACGTTCGGGCGAAAGCCTTCACGATCGAGCATGATGCGTGTTCCAATGATTGATTGGGGTCCATTCTTTCACAATCGCGCGCTGCTGGAAAGCTGCATCTGCCGCCTCTGCAAATTCCCGGGCGCGGGTAAAATGCGCTCTTTCCGGTTTTCGCCCTACTGCCATGCGCGCCAGCCAGTATTTCGTCTCCACCTTAAAGGAAGCACCCTCCGACGCCGAAATCATCAGCCATCAGCTGATGCTGCGCGCCGGCCTGATCCGCCGCTTGGCCGGCGGCATCTATACCTGGATGCCGATGGGGCTGCGCGCGTTACGCAAGGTCGAGAACATCGTGCGCGAGGAAATGGACCGCGCCGGCGCCATCGAACTGCTCATGCCGGCGGTGCAACCTTTTGAATTGTGGGAAGAATCCGGCCGCGGCCCGAAATACGGCCCGTAACTGCTGCGTTTCAAGGACCGCCACCAGCGCGATTTCGTGATCGGCCCGACCCACGAAGAGGTTATTACCGACGTGGTGCGCCGCGACATGCGCAGCTATCGCCAGCTGCCGCGCCTCTTCTACCAGATCCAGACCAAGTTCCGCGACGTGATCCGGCCGCGTTTCGGCGTCATGCGCGGGCGCGAGTTCCTGATGAAGGACGGCTATTCCTTCCATACCTCGTATGCCGATCTTCAACGCGAATACCGCAACATGTACGAGACCTACAGCCGCATCTTCACCCGCCTGGGGCTCAAGTTCCGCGCCGTCGCCGCCGATACCGGCGCCATCGGCGGCACCGGCTCTCACGAGTTCCATGTGCTGGCCGATTCGGGCGAAGACGCGATCGCATTCTGCCCCGCATCGGACTACGCTGCGAATGTCGAACTGGCAGAAGCCGTGGCTCCGCAAGAAGTCGGCTCCGGCGCCACGGCAATGATGGAGAAAAAGGCAACACCGGGCAAAACCAAGTGCGCGGACGTGGCCGCCTTTCTCGGCCTGCCGCTGACGCAGACCGTCAAGGCCGTCGCCGTAATGGCCGAAAAGGAAGGCGGCGGCGAATTCGTCCTGCTGCTGTTGCGTGGCGACCATGATCTGAACGAAATCAAAGCGCAGAAGGTGGTCGGCGAATTCCGCTTTGCCCGCGACGAGGAAATCGTCGCCGCGCTCGGCTGCAAGCCAGGCTATATCGGCGCGGTGGGCTTTTCCGGCCGGGTCGTCGCCGATCGCAGCGTCGCCGTTATGAGCGACTGCGTCTGCGGCGCCAACGAAGAAGGCTATCACCTCACCGGCGTCAATTTCGGCCGCGACCTGCCGCGACCGGGGACCGTGGCAGACATCCGCAACGTGGTCGAAGGCGACCCGTCGCCCGATGGTAAGGGCGCGCTCGAACTGTGTCGCGGCATCGAAGTCGGGCACATCTTCCAGTTACGCACCAAGTACGCGGCAGCGCTGAAATGCACCTTCCTCGACGAACACGGCAAGGACCAGGTCATGGAAATGGGCTGTTATGGCATTGGCGTTTCCCGCATCGTCGGCGCCGCCATCGAGCAGGGCCACGACGAGCGCGGGATTGTTTTCCCCGCCAGCATCGCGCCCTTTGCCGTCGCCGTAGTACCGATGAATTACGCCAAATCGGAAACCGTACGCGCTGCCGCCAATACGCTGCACGCGGAGTTGCTCGCCGCCGGGATCGATGCGGTTCTCGACGACCGCGACGAACGGCCCGGTTCCATGTTCGCCGACTGGGAACTGATCGGCATACCGCACCGCGTGGTGGTCGGCGAGCGCGGCATTAAGGAAGGCAAGCTCGAATACAAGGGCCGCAAGGAAGCCGATGCGACCATGGTCGCTGCAAGCGAGATGGCGATGTTCCTCAAACAGAAGTTGTGCGGCTGATCCGCGGTCTTGCTCTGAGCCTTGCCGTTGCGCTCCCCCCTGCAGCGGTTCAGGCCGGCGCGCAGCAATATGAGCCGCTGGCGGCCAGCGTGCAAGCTGGCCTGCACGCGGCGATTGCCGACCGCGCTGCTCCCGAACCGCAATTCTCTTCAATCCAGGAAAAGGTCAACTGGCTGACCGAGATGTCGTCGCGCCTGAGCCGTCGCATGCCGGACCGCGAAGCACGACTCGAGTTTCTCAAGACCGTCTATTACGAAGCCAAACGTGCGGGCCTTGACCCGCAGATGGTGTTGGGCTTGATCCAGGTGGAGAGCGGCTTCAAAAAATATTCCGTATCCTCGGCCGGCGCGCGCGGCTACATGCAGGTGATGCCCTTCTGGGTTAACTTGATCGGCAGCAAGGGAAACAATCTCTTTAATCTGCGCACCAACCTCCGCTATGGCTGCACCATCCTGCGCCATTATCTCGACATCGAAAACGGCGATCTCTACCGCGCGCTCGGCCGCTACAACGGCAGCCTGGGCAGGCCCGAATATCCGAACATGGTGCGCACGGCGTGGGAAAAGCAGTGGGCCTGGGGGTCGAGGATGAACTGGCCGCAGTAGCGATTTAATCGCCGTATCGCCAGCGCCGACTATTGGTTTTTCACTTCGCTTCCTAGCCCGCGCCGAGTCTCGCCCCGGCACGGCCTCGGGATCAAAGTCAAAAGCAAAACGTCGGCGCTGGCGCTACGGCGAAAAACTTACCGCATCCCCGGCAACATTCCCTTCATCCCCCGCATCATCTTGGCCATCCCACCCTTGGAGAACTGCTTCATCATCTTCTGCGTCTGCTCGAACTGATTGAGCAGGCGATTGACTTCCTGCACCGATACCCCGGCGCCGGTGGCGATCCGGCGCTTGCGGTTGGCCTTGATTATTTCTGGCTTGGTCCGCTCCAATGGCGTCATCGAATTGATGATGCCCTCCAGACGCCGTACGGTCTTGTCTTCCATACCGCCCCCGGCCTTTTGCGCCATGGCGCTGAACTGTGCCGGCAGTTTTTCCAGCATGGCGGCCATGCCGCCCATGTTCTTCATCTGGCCGATCTGGTCCTTGAAGTCGTTCAAGTCGAAGCCCTTGCCCGACTTCATCTTCTTGACGAATTCCTGCGCCTTGTCCTGGTCGACGCCGCGCTGTGCTTCCTCGACCAGGCCGAGGATGTCGCCCATGCCGAGGATGCGCGATGCCATGCGTTCGGGATGGAATTCCTCGAGCCCGGTCAGTTTCTCACCGACACCGGCAAACTTGATCGGCTTGCCGGTGACATGGCGCACCGAAAGTGCCGCGCCACCACGGGAATCGCCATCGAGCTTGGTCAGGATCACGCCGGTCAGCGGCAGCGCCTCGTTGAAAGCCTTCGCCGTATTCACCGCATCCTGGCCCAGCATGGCGTCGACCACGAACAGGGTTTCGATCGGTTTCAGCAGGACGTGCAAATCCTTGATCTCGGCCATCATTGCTTCGTCGATGGCGAGGCGCCCGGCGGTGTCGACGAATATCACGTCGTAGTAATGCCGTTTGGCGTAATCCAGTGCGGCAGCGGCAATGTCCGCCGGCTTTTGTCCGCCCGAGGAGGGGAAGAAGTCGATTCCGGCCTGGGCCGAAACGGCGTTCAGCTGCTCGATGGCGGCTGGGCGATAGACGTCGCAACTGACTGTCAGCACCTTCTTCTTTTGCCGTTCCTTGAGCCACTTGCCGAGCTTGGCCGTGGTCGTGGTCTTGCCCGCACCTTGCAGGCCGGACATCAGGATCACGGCCGGCGGCTGGGTGGCTAGACTGAGGCCGACGCTGGCGCCGCCCATCAGTTCGGTGAGTTCGCGATGCACGACGCCGACCAAGGCCTGGCCGGGGGGCAGCGAGCCGATGACCTCCTGGCCGAGCGCCTTCTCCTTGACGCGGGCAATGAAGTCCTTGACCACCGGCAAAGCCACATCGGCTTCAAGCAGGGCCATGCGCACTTCGCGCAGCATGTCCGCAATATTGTCGTCGGTCAGACGGGCCTGGCCGCGCAGGTTCTTTATGACGCGGCCGAGACGCTGGGTAAGATTATCTAACATGGATTAACAGGGGAGGGCAGAGACAATAAGAGTTGGAAGGCTTGGTGTAGACTTCGCCAATGCCCGCAATCTTAATGCATCTGCTGGCCGCAGCCCTGTATGCCGGTCTGGCGGTACATCTTTGGCGCACCCGCTGGCGCGGACCATTGCTCGACCAACCGACCGGTGGACTCAAACTCCGGGAACGCAGCCTCCTGTTGATAGCGCTGATTGCGCACGCGGTCAGCCTGCGCATGGAGATTTTCAATGGCGGCAGCATGCGCTTCAGCTTTGCAATTGCGCTTTCCGTGATGCTCTGGCTGGCCATCGCGCTATACTGGATCGAAAGCTTCTATGCCCGCATGGAAGGTTTGCAGGTACTCGGTCTGCCGGCCGCGGCCGTTGCCGCCATTCTTCCGGCCGCATTCTCCGAAGCCCATGTGCTGATCAATGCGGGCTCGACGGCATTCCGCATGCACTTTCTGATGGCCATGCTGGCCTACAGCCTGTTCACCCTGGCTGCGCTGCATGCCCTGCTCATGGCCACCGCCGAAAAAGGACTGCACCGCGGCCGCATCTCGCCGCTGCTGGCCGGCCTGCCACCCCTTCTGACCATGGAATCCCTTTTGTTTCGCCTGATTCATGTCGCTTTCATCCTGCTTACGCTCACGCTCATCTCCGGGGTGTTCTTCTCGGAAACCCTGTTCGGCAAGGCCTTGACCTTCAACCACAAAACGATTTTTGCGATCCTGTCCTGGCTGATCTTCGCGGCTCTGCTGACCGGCCGCCACCTGCGTGGCTGGCGCGGACGCGTCGCGCTGCGCTGGACCTTGGCCGGTTTTGTCGCCCTTTTGCTGGCGTATGTCGGAAGCCGTTTCGTTCTTGAGGTAATCCTCGGCCGCTGATGGACGAAATTCCCTTATCCGCGCAGTTTGTTGCGCTGGCGGTGTTGCTCGGCTGTTCCGCTTTCTTCTCCCTGGCCGAGACAGCGATGATGGCCTCCAACCGCCATCGCTTGCGACACATGGCGGGCCAAGGGGACCGAGGCGCGAAACTTGCCCTGGAGCTATTGGGCCGCACCGACAAGATGCTGGGCGTGATCCTGCTCGGCAACAATCTGCTCAACGCCGCGACCGCGACCCTGGTATCGGTGATCACCATAGAGCTTTTCGGCGAGGAGAAGTGGGCCCTCAGCATTGGCACCCTGCTGGTGACATTCGCCATCCTGGTGTTCGCGGAAATCACGCCGAAGATCCTGGGCGCCGCGCATGCGGACCGCCTTGCGCGGGTTCTCGGCTATGCGATCTGGCCGTTGTTGCGCGCGGCCTATCCCGTGGTCTGGTTCGTTAACCTGTTCGTCGATGCACTTCTGTGGCTGCTCAGGCTGAAGCCGGCGGCAGGTCAGGAGGGCTCGCAACTCAGCGTCGAGGAATTGCGTTCCATGGTGCTTGAGTCCGGCAACTTCATCCCGCAGCAACACCGCTCGATCCTGCTCAACCTATTTGAACTGGAGCAGCTCACGGTGGCCGACATCATGACCCCGCGCGGCGAAATAGAGGCCATAGACATCGCTGCGCCGATCGAGGAGATCAAGGCTCAACTGGCCACCAGTTTTCACACCCGGGTCATGATGTTCGAAAACGACCCGGCCAATATCATCGGCGTGCTGCATCAAAGGCGACTGCTGGCCGAGGCCTTCGCGGGCGAAATCACTCACGCATCCCTGCGCGAACGCATGTCCGAACCCTATTTCATCCCGGCAGCGACGCCCATCTACACTCAGCTCCGGTTTTTTCGCGAAAACCGCCAGCGCATGGGTCTGGTCGTGGACGAATATGGCGAGATCGAGGGACTGGTCACGCTGGAGGACATCATCGAAGAACTGGTAGGAAAGTTCACGACGCGGCAGTCCGATGTTGCCGGCTCGATTTCCTGGAACGAAGACGGCGTTGTGCTGGTGGATGGAGGAGCCACCTTGCGCGAACTCAATCGCATGCTGGGTCTGGATTTTCCCCTGGATGGGCCGCGTACGCTCAACGGACTGATCGTCGAGCATCTGCAGGACATCCCCGAGGTAGGCGTTGGCGTGCGGGTGGGTGGCGTGGCGATGGAGATCGTGCAAACACAGGACCGAAAGGTCAAAATGGTACGAGTTCACCGTCCCGCCGGAGAGTGATACTCTCGGCATAGTCAGGGCGTAGAATGCGCATCCAATGGATTAAGCGGAGGCTGTCGCCGGTATTACCGGTTTCGAACCTGGCAGCGGACGCGAAAATTAATGCGGGAGAAGCCGATGGCCACAGCAGGCAAAGAAGAGAAAAAGGAAGGTTCGAAGGAACTCAATTTTTCCTGGGAAGGCAAGAACAAGCAGGGCAAGGTCGTCCGTGGCGAACTGAAGGCGGGCAGCGAAGCCATTGCAGCCGCCGCGTTGCGGCGGCAAGGCATCAACGTCACGAAGCTCAAGAAGCAGAAAACCGGCGGTGGCGGCACGGTTTCGGACAAGGACATCACGCTCTTTTCGCGCCAACTCGCCACCATGGTCAAGTCCGGCGTGCCGCTGCTGCAGTCCTTCGACATCGTCGGCAAGGGCACCAGCAACCCGGCTCTGGCAAGGCTGCTGTTCTCCATCAAGTCAGAGGTCGAAACCGGTGCCAATCTGGCTACCGCCTTTCGCAAGTACCCTATGTATTTCGACGCCCTGTTCTGCAACCTGGTCGAGGCAGGCGAACAGGCGGGTATTCTCGACACGCTGCTCGATCGCCTCGCAACCTACAAGGAGAAAATTCAGGCGATCAAGTCGAAGATCAAGAGTGCCCTGACCTATCCGATCGCCATCCTTATCATCGCCTTCATCATCACCGCGGTCATCATGATTTTCGTGGTGCCGGCGTTCAAAGGCGTGTTCGCCAGTTTCGGTGGCGAACTGCCCGCCCCGACGCTGATCGTGATCGCAATCTCGGATTATTTCACGGCGAACTGGTACCTCATCTTTGGCGGCATCTGGGCGGTCGTTTACGGAATTGCCCAGGCATTCAAGCGGTCGCGGGCGTTGCAGATCGCGAAAGACAAATATTCGCTGAAACTCCCGGTTTTCGGCGACATGCTCGTCAAATCCTCGATCGCGCGCTGGACGCGAACCTTGTCCACCATGTTTGCCGCCGGCGTACCCTTGGTCGATGCCCTTGATTCCGTCGGCGGCGCCGCCGGCAACTACGTCTACGAGATGGGAACCAAAAAGATCCAGGCAGAGGTATCCACCGGTGCCAGCCTGACGGTATCAATGGAAAACTCCGGTCTGTTCCCGCCGATGGTGACCCAGATGGTCGCCATCGGCGAAGAATCGGGCCAACTGGATTCAATGCTGTGAAAGACCGCCGATTTCTACGAGGCCGAGGTCGACGAAGCCGTCGAAGCGCTTTCAAGTCTGATGGAACCGATGATCATGGTCTTCCTTGGCGGCCTCATCGGCGGCCTGGTCGTAGCCATGTACCTGCCGATCTTCAAACTCGGTTCGGTTGTCGGCTAAACGCGTGGGATGATCGCACTGCTCGCCGATCCGGCGGTGTTTGCCTTCGCCGCCGGGTTGCTCGGCCTTGTGGTCGGCAGCTTCCTCAATGTCGTCATCCATCGCCTCCCGATCATGATGGAGCGCGACTGGGCGGCGCAGTGTGCCGAGTTCAAGGGCGAAACGCCACCGGACTTCGAACCGCTTTCACTGGCCCGACCGCGCTCGCGTTGCCCGCATTGCGGCCATGCGATTACCGCGCTAGAAAACATTCCCGTTATCAGCTGGCTTTTTCTGCGCGGGCGCTGCAAAGGCTGCGCCGCGCCTATTTCCGTGCGCTATCCGCTGATCGAGTCACTGACGGGAATTCTGTTTGCACTTGCCGCATGGCATTTCGGCTTCACTGCCGCCGGCCTGGGTGCCCTGGGATTGATCGCGGCCCTGATTGCCCTGACCGCCATCGATTTCGATACCCAGCTTTTGCCAGACGACATCACCCTGCCACTGCTTTGGATCGGGCTGGCCCTGAATGCCTTCAACGTCTATACGGACTTGAAGAGCGCGGTGATCGGCGCCATGGCGGGCTACTTGTCGCTGTGGAGCGTGTATTGGCTGTTCAAGCTCGTTACCGGCAAGGAGGGGATGGGCTACGGCGACTTCAAGCTGCTGGCGGCACTGGGTGCCTGGCTTGGCTGGCAGATGCTGCCATTGACCATCCTGCTCTCCTCGCTTGTTGGCGCAGTGGTTGGCATCGCCCTGATGGCCTTTGCCCGCCACGGGCGCAATGTGCCCATTCCTTTCGGTCCCTATCTCGCTGCTGCAGGCGCAATTGCATTGGTCTGGGGCAAACCCCTGACCCGTGCCTATCTAGGGGCTTAGGCTCTGTTCTCAGTCATCCGGTCGATGATTGAGAACAGAGCCTAAAACCCGGTGCGCCAAGGGCTTCGGCTATAATCCCTGCTTTGCCCGAATACCGGAGAATTTCATGCCGATCTACGCTTATCGCTGCACCGATTGCGGCTTTGAGAAAGATGTCATGCGGAAAGTCAGCGATCCGCTGTTGACCACCTGCCCCGAGTGCAAGAGCGAGCACTTTGCCAAGCAGCTGACTGCACCGGGCTTTCAGCTCAAGGGCAGCGGCTGGTACGCCACCGACTTCAAGGGCGGCGGCTGCAAGGCCACGGATGCCAAGAGCGACAACCCGCCGCCCTGCCAGGGTGGCACGGGTAGCTGCGCCGCCAACACCTGACGACCCCCTTGAAAAAGTACTTCATCACCGGGCTACTGATCTGGGTCCCGCTAGCGATCACCGCGTGGGTGCTGTCGCTGATCGTGCGTTCCATGGATCAATCCCTGCTGCTGCTGCCGCAGGCCATCCACCCCGAGCACCTGCTGGGCATGTACATCCCAGGTCTTGGCGCGTTGCTGACTTTGCTGGTCGTATTTCTCACCGGTCTGGTGACAACGAACATCGTCGGGCAGAAACTGGTGCGCTTCTGGGAAGGGGTGCTCGCCCGCATCCCCGTGGTGAAATCGATTTACTACAGCGTCAAGCAGGTCAGCGATACCCTGTTTTCGGGCAACGGAGTCGCCTTCCGCAAGGTTCTGCTGGTCCGATATCCTCATCCCGAAGCCTGGTCGGTCGCGTTCCAGACAGGGCATCCGGCGCGCGATGTCGCCGACGTCCTGCCGGACGAACACGTCGGCGTCTTCATCCCGACCACACCCAGCCCGGTCAATGGTTTCTTCTTTTTCGTCAAACGAAAAGACGTCATTCAACTCGACATGGATGTCGACGAAGCCCTGAAATACATCGTCTCCATGGGCGTTGTCGCCCCGCCCATGCGGAATCCTGCCGGGCGCGCCCAGAATCAATAAGAACCGAATTGATCGCCCCCCACCCCCATCCCCGCTCCAGGGCGGGGCTACCAACCAGCTCGCTTCGCTCGATAGTCCGCAGTGACATCGCAGCCGGCTGGGTTTCGCGTTAAGTTAAAAGTCCGGAAAGCCTATGCGTACTCACTATTGCGGCGAGGTCAATGCCTCCCATGTTGATCAGATCGTTACCCTTTGCGGCTGGAGCCACCGCCGCCGCGACCACGGCGGCGTGATCTTCATCGACCTGCGCGACCGCGAAGGACTGGCCCAGGTGGTCTGCGATCCGGACCGTCCGGAAATGTTCAGGATCGCGGAAAACGTGCGCAACGAATTCGTGCTGAAGATTACCGGCAAAGTGCGCCGTCGTCCCGCTGGCACCGAGAACCCCAATCTGGCCTCGGGTGAAATCGAGATCCTATGCCATGAACTGGAAGTGCTCAACGCGGCCGTGACGCCGCCCTTCCAGCTCGACGAGGAAAACCTTTCGGAAAACGTGCGCCTCACGCATCGCGTGATCGACCTGCGCCGGCCGCAGATGCAGAAGAACCTGATGCTGCGCTACAAGGTGGCGATGGCCTTCCGCCGTTTCCTCGATGACAAGGGTTTCATCGACATCGAAACGCCGATGCTGACCAAATCGACACCTGAAGGCGCGCGCGACTATCTGGTGCCTTCGCGCGTGCATCCCGGACAGTTCTTCGCCCTGCCGCAATCTCCGCAGTTATTCAAGCAATTGCTGATGGTCGCGGGATTCGATCGCTACTACCAGATCACCAAGTGTTTTCGCGACGAAGACCTGCGCGCAGACCGTCAGCCGGAATTCACCCAGGTCGATATCGAAACTTCCTTCCTGACAGAGGAGCAGATCACCGGGCTGATGGAAGAAATGATCCGCAGCGTGTTCAAAACGGCGCTCGCTGTCGACTTGCCCAACCCTTTTCCGCACATCAGCCATGCCGAAGCCATGCGTCGCTATGGTTCCGACAAGCCAGACCTGCGCGTCACGCTCGAACTCACCGAGGTCACCGACGCGGTGGCCGACGTTGCCTTCAAGGTGTTCAGCGGTCCGGCGACCTCCGGCGGCCGCGTCGCGGCCCTGCGCGTGCCAGGTGGCGCCAGCCTTACCCGCGGCGAGATCGACGGCTATACCGAGTTCGTCAAGATCTACGGCGCCCGCGGACTGGCCTACATCAAGGTCAACGACGCCAGCAAACTCAACGAGGAAGGCCTTCAGTCGCCCATCGTCAAGAACCTCCATGCGGCGGCGCTGAAAACCATCATCGAGCGCACAGGCGCCCTGTCCGGCGACCTGATTTTCTTCGGTGCCGACAAGACCAAAATCGTCAACGACGCGCTCGGTGCCCTACGCACCAAGCTTGGCCACGAAAAGGGTTACGTCGACGGCTCGGCCTGGCGACCGCTGTGGGTGGTCGATTTCCCGATGTTCGAGTACGACGAGGACAACCAGCGCTGGTCGGCCTGCCATCACCCCTTCACCAGCCCCAAGGACGGACACGAGGCGCTGATGGCCACGGATCCTGGGGCTTGCTTGGCCAAGGCCTATGACCTGGCGCTGAATGGCTGGGAAATGGGCGGCGGCTCGGTGCGTATCCATCGTGCCGAGGTGCAGGAGCGCGTGTTCCAGGCACTAGGCATCGGCCCCGAGGAACAGCAGGCCAAGTTCGGCTTCCTGCTCGATGCCCTCAAGTACGGTGCGCCCCCGCATGGCGGCCTGGCCTTCGGCCTCGACCGCATCGTCACCATGATGGCCGGCGCCGAGTCGATCCGCGACGTGATTGCCTTCCCCAAGACCCAGCGCGCCCAGTGCCTGCTGACCGACGCGCCGTCGGATGTCGATGAAAAACAGTTGCGCGAGTTGCACATCCGCCTGCGGCAAAAGGTGGAAACCCAGGTCGAGGTCGGCAAGTCGTAAAAATGCGCAAGCTGTTTTGCGCCCTGATCGGTGCCACGCTGTTCGGCGCGGCACTGGCGCGCGATGGCTCAGTCGGCACGGTGTCCGTCGCGCAATTGCCGGAGGAAGCACGGGCGACGCTGAAGCTCATTGATGCCGGCGGCCCCTTTCCTTACCGACGCGACGGCATCGTCTTCCAGAATCGCGAGCGCCTGCTGCCCGAGCAGCCCAAGGGCTACTATCGGGAGTACACCGTTCCGACGCCTGGCAGCAAGGACCGCGGCGCGCGGCGCATCATCACCGGCGACAAACCGCCGATCGTGTTCTACTACACGGCAGATCATTACAAATCCTTCCGCAGGATCCAGCAATGAGCGCCAAGCATTACGAAACCCTGTTTGCCGATTCCTCGCAGGCTGGCGTGCATCACCTGCCACACGGGCCGATCGACGATCTGTTGGCGGGCGCCTTGGCCGCGGGCTGTCTCGTGCTGCGCGTCGACCTGGCCACCGCGCGCGACAAGGATGAAATGCTCACCGCCGTCGGCCGCGCCCTGCGCTTTCCGGAATGGTTCGGCCACAACTGGGACGCCCTTACCGACTGCCTGCTCGACATGGGCTGGCTGCCGGCAACCGGTTACATGGTCATCCTCGATCATTGCGACGGCATACATGGTCGTGCCGAGAGCGATTTCGTCAAGTTGATGCAGATCTTCCAGGAAGTCGCTGCCACATGGCGCGAGGACGACGTGCCGTTCTGGTGTCTGGTCGACATGCAGGCCGACGGCATCGCCTGGCTACCTACGGTGGCCCAACCCGGGAGATGAGCTACAAGAAGCCGGTCTCGGTGCTGGTGGTGGTGCACACCCCGGCCCTGGATGTTCTGCTGCTGGAACGCGCCCGTCACCCCGGCTACTGGCAGTCCGTCACGGGCAGCCAGGAAGGCGACGAAGCGCTGCTGGACACGGCGCGTCGCGAAGTACGCGAAGAAACCGGGATCGAGGCCAAATCCGGCGAATTCGTCGACTGGCACCTGAGCAACCGTTTCGAGATTTTTGCCGAGTGGCGCGACCGCTATGCCCCTGGCGTCACGCAAAACACCGAGCATGTCTATAGCCTTTGTGTGCCGGAACGAAGGCCGGTAAGCATTTCGCCGGAAGAACATCTCGCGTGGCGCTGGCTGCCCTGGCGGGAAGCCGCGGCCGCCTGTTTTTCCTGGACAAACCGCGATGCGATTCTCGAATTGCCGGAGCGGCTTGGCCTGCCGAAACGACACTCTTGAAATTTCTCCAGCGATGCTCATTTAGCGAGTAGGGCCTTTCCCTGGCCGAAACCATAACCTGAAAGGAGAGAAAAATGAGCAGCTTGATCCGTCGCGATCCCATCGATGACTTGTTCCGCGGCTTTTTTGTCCGGCCAGTCGAGTACGGATCGCAGCCTGATGCACCCTCCGTGAAAATCGATGTCAAGGAACAGGAAAAGGGCTATCTGGTCCACGCCGAGATTCCGGGCGTGAAAAAGGACGATATTCACGTCGCCGTGGATGGCGCCGTCGTTTCGATCAGCGCCGAGCGGCGCGAAGAGAAGGATGTCAAGGAAGGCGAGCGCGTGTTGCGCACCGAGCGTTATTTCGGCAAGGTTTCGCGCAGTTTCCAATTGGCACAGGAAATCGATGAAACGCAGGTGACCGCGAAATACATCGACGGCGTACTGGAGTTGTCCTTGCCGAAGAAAGCCGCGACCCAGGCGCGCCGAATCGCCATCCAGTAAGAACAAGAGTCGGCGCTGGCGGTACGCCGGCCGAGGATTTTCAGGCACCTTGGCAACGGGATAGCCCGTTGCGAAAGCGGTGGGGTGCCCTTTTTTGCCTCGCTGCCGCAAGCGGGAACGGCAGGCCTTGCGCACTCGTTCGCTGTCGGTAGAATGGGCGAAGTTACCACTTGCTCTCGCCGATATCCATGAAAGAAAAGCTCCCACCCGCAGCCAAGGCCGGCGTTCTGGCCGAGGCTCTGCCCTACATCAAGCGCTTTCACGGCAAGACCATCGTCGTCAAGTACGGCGGCAACGCCATGACCGACGACCACCTCAAGCAATGCTTCGCCCGCGACGTGGTGCTGCTCAAGCTGGTCGGCATGAACCCGGTCGTCGTGCATGGCGGCGGGCCGCAGATCGAGAACCTGCTGGCGCGCGTCGGCAAGAAAGGGGAGTTCGTCCAGGGCATGCGCGTCACCGATGCGGAAACCATGGACCTCGTCGAGATGGTGCTCGGCGGCCAGGTCAACAAGGAAATCGTCAACCTGATCAATCAGCACGGCGGCAAGGCCGTGGGCCTGACCGGCAAGGACGGCAACTTCATCCGCGCCAAGAAACTCATGATGGAAAACAAGGATGCCCCGGGCGACCTGATCGACATCGGCCAGGTCGGCGACATCGTGTCGATCGATCCCAGCCTGATCGCCCTGCTCGACACCGGGGACTTCATCCCTGTCATCGCGCCGATCGGGGTCGGCAGCGAAGGCGAGACTTACAACATCAATGCCGATGTCGTTGCCGGCAAAATTTCAGAAGTGCTGAAGGCGGAAAAGCTGGTGCTGCTGACCAACACGCCGGGCGTGCTGGACAAGTCCGGACAATTGATCACCGGCATCACGCCGAAGCAGATTGACGACATGGTCGCCGACGGCACGCTCTCTGGCGGCATGCTGCCCAAAATCGGCTCGGCGCTGGATGCGGCGCGTAGCGGCGTGAAAAGCGTGCACATCATCGACGGGCGCGTCGAACATGCCCTGCTGCTGGAAATTCTGACCGATGAAGGCGTCGGTACCTTGATCAAGTCGAAGTAAACCATTCAGGTTGATGCCCAGATGAACGAAACCCGCACCACCCGAGTTGGTGAAAAGAAACTCCTGATCCTGCATACCATCGCCGAAATGCTGGAACGTCCGGCCGTGGAAAAGGTCACGACCGCCCTTCTCGCCAAACAGTTGCAGGTGTCGGAGGCCGCGCTCTACCGCCACTTCGCCAGCAAGGCGCAGATGTACGAGGGGCTGATCGAGTTCATCGAAAGCGGGGTATTTTCGGTCATCACCCAGATCGAAACGGCCGAGGAGTCCGGCCTCAAGCAGGCCGAGGCCATCGTCGCCTCGCTGTTGCGCTTTGCCCAGAAAAACCGCGGCCTGACACGGGTGCTGGTAGGCGATGCGCTAGTGCACGAGAATCCGCGCCTGCAGGCCCGCATCAACCAGTTGCTGGACCGCATCGAGGCCACGCTCAAGCAGTGCTTGAAAGTAGCCTCGGCACAGGGCGCGCTGGCCGCCGAGCACGATTTCGGCGCCCACGCCGAGCTGCTGGTCTGCTTTGCCATTGGGCGCTGGCAGCGCTTCGTCAAAAGCGGCTTCAAGGATGATCCGCTGGCAAGCTGGGCGGCGCAGTGGCCGATCCTCGCCCGATAATCGCCGTCACGCTGGCGCCGTCCCAAGGGATACCGCTTCGCATAACCATCAGGCTTTAAGCAGTGTCGCCGCCTCAAGGGCGAAGTAGGTCAGGATGCCGTCGCAGCCGGCGCGTTTGAAGGACAGCAGGGCCTCCATCATCACCACGTCGTGCGCAAGCCAGCCGTTCTGCGCCGCGGCCTTGAGCATCGCGTATTCGCCGCTGACCTGGTAGGCATAGGTCGGCACGCCGAACTCGTCCTTCACCCGACGCACGATGTCCAGATAGGGCATGCCAGGCTTGACCATCACCATGTCGGCGCCTTCGTCGATGTCCAGCGCCACTTCGCGGATCGCTTCGTCACTGTTGCCCGGATCCATCTGATAGGTGGATTTGTTGCCCTTGCCCAGGTTGCCGGCCGAGCCGACGGCGTCGCGGAAGGGTCCGTAGAACGCGGAAGCGTACTTCGCAGAATAGGCCAGGATGCGAGTGTGGATCAGCTTCTCGGCATCCAGCGTGGCGCGAATGTGACCGATGCGGCCGTCCATCATATCGGACGGAGCGACGACGTCGGCACCGGCACGGGCATGGCAAAGCGCTTGTTTCGCCAGGGCTTCCAGCGTTTCGTCGTTCATCACGTAGCCGCGCGGGTCGGCCGGGTCGATCAGGCCGTCCTGCCCGTGGCTGGTATAAGGATCGAGGGCGACGTCAGTGATCACACCGAGTTCAGGAAATTCTGCCTTGAGGCGTGCCACCACCGTGGGTACCAGGCCCGACGGGTTCCATGCCTCTTCCGCCCCCGGAGTTTTCCGGCTGCCGTCGACCACGGGGAACAAGGCCAGTGCCGGCACCCCCAGTTTCAGCGCCTTTTCTGCCACCGACAGCAGACGATCCAGCGACATGCGCTCGATGCCCGGCATCGATGCAACAGCCTCGGTACGGCCCGCGCCTTCGAGAACGAAGACTGGATAAATCAGGTCGTCGGCCGTCAGTGTGTGCTCACGCATCAGGCGCCGGGAGAAGTTATCGCGACGCATGCGGCGCATCCGGGTTCCGGGAAATACACCTTTTGTAATCATTGTCTTAACCTTGACAGTATTTTTGAAATTGGTTGAACTTTAACGCATACGGCCTATCATATTGCGCAGGCGGTGGCGGATTTTCGTTCGCGCTGTCTCCCGCTTCACCTCCCTGAGCGGGTGCCTTGAATACTTCAAGGTGTTTTGCCCTCGACCTTCTCCCCTTTGGTCGGGGGCTTTTATTTTTGGTGAAACCAAAAATAAAAGCCCTGCGGGCGAGTTGGCGGGCTGCCCCTCCCGGGCCCCCTTTACAAGATGCCTGCCGCAAAGCGGAATCCCAAGCATGCAGAGCGAGGGGTGACCGATCAGGCTGAGGCATCAGCTATTGGAAACGACGGATCCATCGCCACTCAACCAGCTACCCACCACCTTCTCAACCTCCTCCATCCCGGTCTTCTTCAGGCTGGAAAACATCTGGACCGTAATCTGCTCGCCAAATTCCGCAAGTGCCGCGCGGGTTTCGCGCAGGGTCTTGTTCTGCTCCTGCTTTGTCAGTTTGTCCGACTTGGTCAGCAGGCAGTGGATCGGGCGTCCCGTGGAACCGAACCAGCCGATCATTTTCCAGTCGAGTTCGGTCAGCGGCCGGCGCGAATCCATGATCAGGACGAGCCCGACCAGATTGGACCGGCAGGTCAGGTAATGCTCAAGCAGACCCTGCCATTGCAGGCGAACCGCCATGGGCACCTGGGCATAGCCATAGCCCGGCAAATCGACCAGGGCCGCGCCATTTTTCATCCGAAACAAATTGATCAACTGGGTTCGACCGGGCGTTTTGGAAACGAATGCGAGCCGGGTGTGTCCTGTCAAGGTATTGATAGCGCTAGATTTTCCTGAGTTCGAGCGGCCGGCGAAGGCGATTTCCGCACCGTAGGGAGCAGGCAGGCCACTGGGCTGAGCTACCGAAATTTCGAACGTGGCGTGGCGGAACAGGGACATGGGGAATACATCAAGGACGCGCGCCCTGGCAGGCGGACGTGGAGAAATCGGACGAGCTGGGATAGAATATCAGGTTTACAATTTCCGATTCCGGCAGTTTCCCAGGAGTTTTTGTCCATGAAGCCTTCCCTGCTGCTCAGTTGCCTGCTTACCCTACTGTGCGCCATGACCGCATTCAACGCTCAAGCCACCGATGCCGCCAAGGCCGCCCCGAAAGGCGATGCCGCACGTGGCCAGGCGGTCGCTACCGCCGTCTGCGGCGCATGTCATGGCCCGGATGGCAACAGCCCGGCTGCGGTCAACCCCAAACTGGCGGGACAGCATGCGGACTATCTGTTCAAACAGATGAAAAATTTCAAGCCTGCCGATGGCAAGCAGCCGGAGCGCACCAACCCGATCATGAACGGGATGATCGCCGCTTTCGACGAAGGCCAGATGCGTGATCTCGCCGCCTATTTTTCGGCGCAGGCACAAAAAGGCGAAGTCGCCAAGAATCGTGAGACCATCGAACTCGGCCAGAAGCTGTATCGCGCCGGTGACCAGGCCAAAGGACTGCCGGCCTGCGCGGGCTGTCACGGCCCATCCGGAGCAGGCATCCCGGCACAATATCCGCGTATTGGCGGCCAGTATGCCGAATACATCGAAGCCCAGTTGAAGAGCTTCCGCGAAGGCTCGCGTGCCAATGATCCGAACAAGATGATGCGGATGGTCGCCATCAAGATGACCGATCCCGAAATCAAGGCGGTTTCCGACTACATCGCGGGCCTGCGTTAAGAATATTCGCTTGCAACAAGAACGGCCGGGAAACTTCCCGGCCGTTTTTTATTCCTGCGCCAATCGTGCGCCGCTGACCCGTACAATGCCCGCCAAATCACGATGCTGCTCGATGTCGCGCAACCCCGACTCCGCAAGCAGTTCACGCACGGCACTCGCCTGATCGTAGCCGTGTTCCAGCCAGAGATGCCCGCCCGCCGCCAAATGCGGCGGTGCGGCCGCGACGATGCGGCGAATGGCGTCCAGGCCATCGGCACCGCTGGCCAGCGCCGCACGCGGCTCATGGCGCAGATCGCCGACGGCAAGGTGCGGGGCGGCCGCGGCAATGTAGGGCGGATTGGCCACGATCAGGTCGAAGCGTTCACCCGCCAGCGCTGAAAACCAGTTGCTTTGCAGCAGGCGCAGTTCAGCCCCCATCCGTTCCGCATTATTGCGTGCCACACGCAGGGCGGCCTCCGAGGCATCCACTGCACTGACCAGCGCCGACGGAATTTCCAGCGCCAGCGTGATGGCGATGCAGCCGCTGCCGGTACCCAGATCGAGGATCCTTGCCGGGATGGTTGCCGTGCCACCAGCGCCGACTCCTTTTTCGAGCACGACATCCACCAGCAGTTCCGTCTCCGGGCGCGGGATCAGCACCGCGGGCGACACGAAAAACTCGCGGCCGTAAAACTCGCGGAATCCAATCAAATAGGCCACCGGTTCGCCGCCCTTGCGTCGCGCCGCCAGCGAAGCAAAGCGCAGCAGGGCATCTTCATCAAGCACTGCATCGTCATGCGTCATCAGCCAGGCCTCCGGCCGGTCGATGACATGTCCCAGCAGCAGGCGCGCTTCGTTCGCTGGCAGCTTTTCCCGCGCCGCAGCCAGTGCAGCGGCCACCGTGTTCATTCGCCCAGCGCCGCCAGCAGTTCGGCCTGCTGCTCGGCCGTCAGGCCAGCCACCAGTTCATCCAGATCGCCGTCCATGATGGCGTCGATCTTGTACAGCGTCAGGTTGATGCGGTGGTCGGTAATCCGCCCCTGCGGGAAGTTGTAGGTGCGGATGCGCTCAGAGCGGTCGCCGGAACCGATCAGGCTCTTGCGCTGCGACGCTATCTGCTGCTGCTGTTGGCGCTGCTTGGCGTCGTTGATCCGTGCCGCCAGCACCGACATGGCCTGTGCCTTGTTGCGGTGCTGCGAGCGATCGTCCTGGCATTCGACGACGATGCCGGTGGGGATGTGAGTGATGCGCACGGCGGAGTCGGTTTTGTTGATGTGCTGGCCGCCGGCACCCGAGGCGCGGAAGGTATCGATGCGCAGGTCGGCCGGATTGATCTCGATGTCCACCAGTTCGTCCGCTTCCGGCATCACCGCCACCGTGCAGGCCGAGGTGTGGATGCGGCCCTGGGTTTCGGTCACCGGCACGCGCTGCACGCGATGGCCGCCGGATTCAAACTTGAGCTTCGAGTAGGCGCCGCTGCCCTCGATGCGGGCGATGATTTCGCGAAAGCCGCCGAGGTCGGATTCGCTGCGCGAGACGATCTCGACCTTCCAGCGCTGGCGTTCGGCGTAGCGGCTGTACATGCGGAACAGGTCGGCGGCGAACAGCGCGGATTCGTCGCCGCCGGTGCCGGCGCGGATTTCGAGGAACAGGTTCCTGTCGTCGTTGGGATCCTTCGGCAGCAGCGCGCGCTGCAGTTCGACCTCGAGCCGGGCCATTTCGGCGCTGGCCGATTCCTGCTCGGCCAGCGCGAGTTCCTTCATCTCGGGATCCGTCAGCATCTCGCCGGCACTACAAAAGTCGGCGCTGGCGCTACGCCAGGCGTGGAAGAGTTCAACCACCGGCGTGATGTCGGCGCGCTCGCGGGTCAGCTTGCGGTAGCTGTCCATGTCGCGCGCGGCATGTTCGCCGCCGAGCAGGCCGTCGATTTCAGCCAGGCGTTCGCTGAGGCGCTCAAGTTTGTCGAGAATGCTTTTTTTCATGGGCTGGGCCGGGGATCCGGCGGGGGCGCCGCGCGGGCAATAAGTTGGATGCTGTTGCGTACATCGGCAGCGAGGAGCAGTTCGGTCTGCGCCGCCGCGAGGGTGATGCGCTCGTCGAAATGCAATAGCCCGCCATCATCGACCCGGAGAATCTCGGCATCGATCAGGTTGCGGATCACATTGGCGAACAGCAGTTTTTCCGAGAATTCGGCGGCATTGAATTCGTAGAGCATGGCCAGTCGCTGCGCCAGCAGGTGGGTTTCCTCTTCGAGCGCGGCGCGAGTCAATGTGCCGCTGCCGTGATGCTGCAACAGCGCCAGGGTGAGGAACTGCCGCTCCAGCGTGGGGCGGATGATTTCGCCCAGTTGCCGCAACTCGGGGCTGGCCTCGCTGTTGGGCGGCGGCGCGCGCAGCACTCCGGTCTCGCCGTCGGCCAGTATCAGGCCACGCCTGGTCAGTGCCGCTTCACTGCGGTCGATCACCGCATCGAGCTCCGCCGCTTCCCAGGGCAGGAACAGGTCCGTGCGCAGCAAGCCGTAGATGCCGGTGATCGCCTCCCTGGCGCGTTGTCGCGTCAGGCGCTGATTGTGGCTGACCAGGCAGGCCAGCAGCGCGGGAAGCGCCAGCAGGTGCAGCACGTTGTTGCGGAAATAGGCGAGCAGAGCGGCCTGCTGCTCATCGGCCCGGATGATGTCGCCCAGCGAATGCTCTTGACATTGCACCATGTCGAGCTGGCGCGCATAGGCAATCACCTCGGCCGCCGGCAGGTCGCAACGGATCACCGAATCGGCACAGCCTGTCTCGGCCAACAAGGACTGGACGTGCTCGATCTGCTGTTGCAGAAGACGCTGCTCGGCCGCCTGCTTCGGCGTCGACAGCAGCGTTACCGCGACCAGGTTCACCGGATTGACGACCGCCGCGGCATTGATGCTGCGCGCGAGTTTCGTCGCCGTGGCGTCGACGGCCCTGCGCAACCAGGGCGCCTGGGCGTCGAAAGCTTCCTCGCGCCATGCCGGATGCTGTTCGTCGAGAAACTCGGCCAGCGCCAGCGGCATGCCGAAATTGACATGTACCTTGCCGAAGTTGCGCTTCAGCAGGCGCACCGCGCCGAGCAGGCCGACCAGCGATTCCGATTGCTTGGGCCGGCCGTGGAGTTCCGCGATGTAACTCTTGCCCTCCATCAGCTTTTCATAGCCGATGTACACCGGCACGAACACCAGTGGCCGCGCCCGGCTGCGCACGAAGCTTTGCACCGTCATGGCCAGGATGCCGGCCTTGGGTGCCAGCATGCGTCCGCTGCGGCTGCGCCCGCCCTCTATGAAGTACTCGATAGGAAAACCGCGATCGATCATCAGGTGCAGGTATTCCAGAAACACCGCGGCATACAGTGGTTCGCCCTTGAGCTTGCGGCGCAGAAAAAAAGCGCCCGAGCGGCGCAGCACCGAACCGACAATCGGCAGGTTGAGGTTGGCCCCGGCGGCGATGTGCGGCACCATCAGGCCACGGTTGAAAATGATGTAGGACAGCAGCAGGTAATCGATATGGCTGCGGTGGCAGGGCACGTAGATGATGCCGTGGCCGGGCGCCACGGCGGTGACGCGCTCGAAGTTGTGCACCTCGACGCCGTCATAGATCTTGTTCCAGACCCAGGTCAGAAACAGGGCAAAGGCCCGAACCATGGAATAGCTGTAGTCCGAGGCAATTTCGAGGGCAAATTCCCTGGCGGACTTTTGCGCGGCGGCCAGCGGCACAGCCCGCGTTTCGGCCTCATGCGCAATCGCCTTGAGCACGGAAGGCGTGTTGAGCAGGGCGCGCAACTGGGTGCGGCGATGCGAAAGATCCGGGCCGATCGCCATTTCGCGCTGGCGCCGGAAGTGCACCCGCAGGATGCGCCCGAGCTTGCGCAGCGCGCGACGCTCCTCGATATCGCCGCTGAGCAGTTCGCGCAGCGAGATCGGCGCATTGAAGCGCACCACGGTGTGGCGGCCATGGATCAGCATCGCCAGCATGTGGCGCAAGGTGCTGACCGATTGCCAGGTCTCGGCGAACAGGGCTTTCAATACCGAATCCTGCTTGCGCGGTTCGCGCCCCCAGAGGATCGTCACCGGCACCAGTTGTACGTCGAAGCGCGGGTCAGCCACCGCGGTCCTGACCAGGGATTTGAGCAGCGGCGCATGGTCGCTGCGCGGATTCGGCACCAGCCGCCCGCGCTGATTGCGCGATAGAAAAAAGAAGGATCGCGGCGAAGTGAAGGCGGCATCGCGCAAGGGCTTCAGCGCGGGCGGCAGCCCCATTTGGCGACATTCCTCGTCGAGCACCAGCAGGTTTGAAAGATGGTGCTCGTCGAGCACATAGCACACCGGCAGATCCGGACGCAGCTTGAGCTCTGCGGGAGACTCGGGGAAGACCCGGGTGCGCGTACCCAGATACAAAATCCGGCGCAGCACGTCCAGCGTCCAGCCGGTGAAATCGAAGAAGGACGATGCGCTCACGAGCGGGCAGTCTTGCGCGCCGCGCAGGCGCCGGGCGGTCGATGCGGGACCACGCAGCTACTCCCCGGAATTGAGGCGATAGATGCGGGAGATGAGTGCCGAAACCTCGGCGCGCTCGGCGCCCTCCGCCTGGTTCAGGGCGTGGGTCGGGGCATGCAGCAACTTGTTGGTGAGTCCGTGCGACAGCGCGTCCAGCACCTTCGTCGGATCATCGCCGCGCGCCAGCAGCTTTAGCGCATGTTCGACTTCATGGCGGCGCGCGCGCTCGCCGGCATCGCGCAAGGCACGTATGGTCGGAACCGTATCGCGCGATTCCAGCCAGTGCAGGAAACCCGAGACGCGGTCGGTGATGATGGCCTCGGCCTCGACCACCGCCGCCTGGCGCGATTCGAGACCGGATTCGACGATCTGGCCGAGATCATCGAGGGTGTAGAGAAACACATCGTCCAGCCGGGCGACTTCTTCCTCGATGTCGCGCGGCAAGGCCAGGTCGACCATCACCATCGGCCGGTGGCGGCGCGCTTTCAGGGCGCGCTCGACCAACCCCAGACCGATGATGGGCAGTGAACTGGCAGTGCAGGACACCACGACGTCGTAGTCGGCCAGACGCTCGCCGAGCTGTTCCAGACGCATGGCATCGCCACCGAAGCGCGCCGCCAGATCAGCCCCGCGCTCCAGGGTGCGATTGGCGATGGTGAGCTGCCTGGGTTTGTGCGCGGCGAAATGCGCGGCGCAGAGCTCGATCATTTCGCCGGCGCCGATGAACAACACCTTTTGCTCAGCCAGACTGTCGAAAATACGGGCCGAAAGATGCACCGCGGCGGCGGCCATGGAAACCGTGTTGGCGCCGATCGCGGTGGTCGAGCGCACTTCCTTGGCCACGGCAAACGTGCGCTGGAACAACTTGCCCAGCAGCGTGCCCATGGTCCCGGCCTCTTCGGCAGCGCGCGCTGCCTGCTTCATCTGGCCGAGGATCTGCGGCTCGCCCAGTACCATCGAATCCAGCCCGGCCGCGACGCGGAACATGTGGCGCACGGCATCCCGCTGCGGATGCTGGTAGAGATAGGGATGGATCTTCTGCGGCGACAGCGAGTGGTACTCGGCCAGCCAGTCCGCCGCGCCTTGCGGGTGCTCCGCCGCGCAATACAGTTCGGTGCGGTTACAGGTCGACAGGATTGCGGCTTCGCGCACGGATTTGGCGCGCAACAGGTCGTGCAAAGCCTGCCCCATGCGCGACGGGTCGAACGCCACCTGCTCGCGTACCGCCAGCGGGGCTGTATGGTGATTGATGCCCAGAGCGAACAACTGCACGGCGATAGGACCTTGCAACGCGACGAAAAATTCCGGCAGGACGTATTAGAAACCGATCGGCCCCAAACAACAAGGCGAGGCCGTGGCCTGCGGCCGATCCTGAGCCACGGATTATATGTCCGCCGACGACCAGGAGGCGGACGGTATCCCCCGGTGGGATTTGTCCGCCGACGATCGGGAGTTCCACGGCGGCATCAGCGGCGCGTCGCGGTACGCGCGGCGATCCGGGCAAACAGGTAAAATTGCGCCCTTTCGCGGCGCTAGCCGGCGACAAATGCCGTGTCGCCAGCGCCGACTCCTGGAGAATTTCAGTGCAACTCGTCTGTCTCGACCTCGAAGGCGTACTCGTCCCGGAAATCTGGATCGAGTTCTCCAAGCGCACCGGCATCCCGGAACTTTCCCGCACCACGCGCGACGAGCCGGATTACGACAAGCTGATGAAGTACCGGCTGGCTCTGCTCAAAACCCACAAACTGGGCCTGCCTGACATCCAGAAGGTGATTTCCGACATGGGCCCGATGGCCGGCGCCAGGGACTTCCTCGACGCCCTGCGCCGCGACTACCAGGTCATCATCCTCTCCGACACCTTTTACGAGTTCGCCATGCCGCTGATGGCGCAACTCGGCATGCCGGTGCTGTTCTGCCACAAGCTGGAGACTGACGCCGCCGGCTTCGTGGTGAACTACCACCTGCGCATGCCGAACCAGAAAATGGAGTCGGTCAGGCGCTTCAAGGAACTCAACTTCAAGGTGATTGCCGGCGGCGACTCCTACAACGATACCGCCATGCTGGCCGAGGCCCATGCCGGCATCCTGTTCCATCCGCCGCAGAACGTCATCGACGAATTCCCGCAGTTTCCGGTAACCATGAACTACACCGAACTGCGCGCCGAAATCGACAAGGCGTCAAAGCGAATCTGATGCACGCAACTGATGCATAAAACGCGTTTCTACACGTTGACAGCCTCCTGCCCGGACCAGGTCGGCATCATCGCGCGCGTCACAGGCTTCATCGCCGAGCACAAGGGCTGGATCCTCGAATCGAGCTTCCACGCCGACGACCTGGATGGGCGCTATTTCATGCGCATCGAGGTCAAGGCCGATTCGCTGCCCTTCCACCTCGCCGAGTTCCGCGCTCGCTTCCAGCCGCTGGCCGACGAACTGCAACTCGACTGGCGCATCAACGATTCGGCGGTCAAGAAGCGGGTCGTGGTGCTGGTCTCGAAGCAGGAGCATTGCCTCTACGACCTGCTGGCGCGCTGGCAATCGAAGGAACTCGACATCGAGATCGCCTGTGTGATCTCGAACCACGACACCTTCAGGGGTTTCGTCGAATGGCACGGCATCCCGTTTCACCACGTGCCGGTGACGCCCGACAACAAGTCCGCCGCCTATGCCGAAATCAAACGCCTGTTCGAGGAAGTGCACGGCGACACCATGGTGCTGGCGCGTTACATGCAGATCCTCTCGCCCGAGCTATGCGCCGCCTATCCCGGACGCATCCTCAACATCCACCACAGCTTCCTCCCCTCGTTCGTCGGCGCCAAGCCCTACCACCAAGCCTACACGCGCGGCGTCAAGCTGATCGGAGCCACCTGCCACTACGTCACCGCTGACCTCGACCAGGGCCCGATCATCGAGCAGGACGTGATCCGCATCGACCACTCCGATTCGGTCGAGGACATGGTGCGCTACGGCAAGGACATCGAAAAGAACGTGCTGGCGCGCGGTTTGCGCTACCACTTGGAAGACCGCGTGCTGGTCCACGGCAACAAGACCGTGGTGTTCCGCTAAGCCGGCTTTCGCAGCAACAGCCAAAGTCCGAAAAGCACCATCGGCAGGCTCAGCCACTGCCCCATGCTGACCACATAGGACACGCCGAAGATGCCGTGATCCGGCTCGCGGAAATACTCGGCGGTGAAGCGCAGGGTGCCGTAGCCGATCATGAACATTCCGGACACTTGGCCCAGCGCACGTTGTCGCGCCGAGTACAACCAGAGAATGACAAACAGCAGCAGCCCTTCACCCGCGGCCTGATACAGCGGCGACGGATGGCGTGGCAGTTGGTCCACCTGCGGAAAGACCATCGCCCAAGGCAAAGTGGTATCGGCCACGCGGCCCCACAACTCGCCGTTGATGAAGTTGCCGATGCGCCCGGCCATCAAGCCCAGCGGCACCAATGGCGCGATAAAGTCGGTGACCTGGAAAAACGACTTGCCGGCCTTGCGGCCCCACAGCGCCATCGCCACGAACACGCCGAGCATGCCGCCGTGGAAAGCCATGCCGCCCTTCCACACTGCGAGGATCTCCATCGGATGCGAGAAGTAATAGCCGGGCTCGTAGAACAGCACCTGCCCCAGACGGCCGCCCAACACCACGCCGAGCACGCCGTAGAACAGCAGGTCGTCGACATCCTGCCCATTCATCCCATGCCAGGACTGCGCCGCCGCCCGCCGCTTGCCGAGCCAGAGGAAGGCGAGGAAGCCGGCCAGGTACATCAGGCCGTACCAGCGCACGGCGAGCGGGCCGATGGAAACGGCAATCGGGTCAAACTGGGGATGGAGCAGCATGGTCGCCGGATTCTAACCGTCGGCCGGAAGTCGGCGCCGGCGGGACGGCGATTCCGTTCGCCGCGTGGCTTCCGCTAGAATTGACGGCTCTTTTCCGGCCATCGCGCCCATCGCAGGAGACTCCCATGCCCGCCTACCGCTCACGCACGTCCACCCACGGCCGCAACATGGCCGGCGCCCGCGCCCTCTGGCGCGCGACCGGCATGCAGGATGGCGACTTCGGCAAGCCGATCATCGCCGTGGTGAATTCCTTTACCCAGTTCGTGCCGGGGCATGTGCATCTGAAAGACCTTGGCCAACTCGTGGCGCGCGAGATCGAAGCGGCGGGCGGCGTCGCCAAGGAATTCAACACCATCGCCGTCGACGACGGCATCGCCATGGGCCATGGCGGCATGCTCTACAGCCTGCCGTCGCGCGAACTGATCGCCGACTCGGTCGAGTACATGGTCAACGCCCATTGCGCCGATGCCATGGTGTGCATTTCCAATTGCGACAAGATCACGCCGGGCATGCTGATGGCATCCTTGCGCCTCAACATCCCGACCGTGTTCGTCTCCGGTGGACCGATGGAAGCGGGCAAGGTCAAGTGGCATGGCGAGTACCGCATGGTGGATCTGATCGACGCGATGATCGAGGCCGGCGACAGCAAGAACACCGATGCCGAAGTCGCGGCCATGGAGCGTTCCGCCTGCCCGACCTGCGGATCGTGCTCCGGAATGTTTACCGCCAACTCGATGAACTGCCTGACCGAGGCGCTCGGCCTCTCCCTGCCCGGCAACGGCTCCATGCTGGCGACCCACGCCGACCGGGAAATGCTGTTCCGCAAGGCCGGCCATGTCGCCGTCGACCTCTGCCGGCGCTGGTACGAAACGGACGACGCCACGGTCCTGCCACGCTCCATCGCCAGCTTCGGCGCCTTCGAGAACGCGATCGCGCTCGACATCGCCATGGGCGGCTCGACCAACACCGTGCTGCACCTGCTGGCCGCGGCGCAGGAGGCCGAAGTCAATTTCACCCTGACCGACATCGACCGCATGTCGCGCAAGGTGCCTTGCCTGGCCAAGGTGGCGCCGGCGACGCAGAAATACCACATGGAGGACGTGCATCGCGCCGGCGGCATCATGGCCATTTTGGGCGAACTGGACCGCGCCGGCCTGATCAATCGCGACTGTCCCACCGTGCTCTATCCAACCATGGGCGAGGCGCTGGACTGCTGCGACGTCAAGCGCAACCACGCGCCGGCCGTGCATGAGTTCTATCGTGCCGCACCCGGCGGCGTGCCGACGCAAACCGCGTTCTCGCAGAACCGTCGCTATCCGAAGCTGGACCTCGACCGCGGCAACGGCTGCATCCGCGACAAAGCACATGCCTATTCGACCGACGGCGGCCTCGCCGTGCTCTACGGCAACATCGCCGAGAAAGGCTGCATCGTCAAGACCGCCGGCGTCGATGACTCGATCCTGAAATTTACCGGACGGGCGCGGGTGTGCCAGTCGCAGGAAGAAGCCGTGGAGAAGATCCTCGGCGACCAGATCGTCGCCGGCGACATCGTGGTCGTCGTCTATGAAGGTCCCAAGGGCGGCCCCGGCATGCAGGAAATGCTCTACCCGACCTCGTATCTCAAGTCCAAGGGCATGGGCAAGGTTTGTGCGCTCTTGACCGACGGCCGCTTCTCCGGTGGCACCTCGGGGCTTTCGATCGGGCACGCCTCCCCTGAAGCAGCAGCCGGCGGCGCCATCGGCCTGGTCGAAGAAGGCGACACCATCGAAATCGACATCCCGAATCGCCGCATGCATCTCGCCATCGAAGAGTCGGCGCTGGCGGCACGGCGCTCCGCGATGGAAGCGCGCGGGAGCGACGCATGGAAACCGCTCAACCGACAGCGCGAAGTCTCGGCCGCGCTGCGGGCGTATGCCGCCATGACCACCTCGGCCGACACTGGTGCAGTGAGGGATATTTCACAGCTCAGTTGATCTGCATCAAATCTCCATCGGTATATTAGCAGATAATTATTATCAAGTTGTCTGACATGCCGTATCCGATGGAGAAGTGTCATGGGAAATGCCCTGATTGCCCGAGTTGCGCTGCTGTTGTGCTGCGCCAGCTGGTTCGCCGCCGGCCCTGCGCTGGCTGAGGAAGCCAAAGCGGAAGCCAAGCCGCTCAAGCTCACCACCACCGCCGATCACACCAAGTTCAAGCAACTGCAGAAGGTATTCGACTCCGGGCCCGAGGTCACCAAGGCCTGCCTGGAATGCCACACCGAGGCCGCCGGCCAGATCCACCGCACCAAGCACTGGAAATGGGAGTACCTGAATCCCGAGACCAAGCAGACGCTGGGCAAGAAGACAGTCATCAACAACTTCTGCATTTCCATCGCCTCGAACTACGCCTCCTGCACCAGCTGCCACGTCGGTTATGGCTGGAAGGACGCGAGCTTTGATTTCAAGTCCGAAGAGAACGTCGATTGCCTGGCCTGCCACGACACGACCGGCAATTACAAGAAGCCGCCTGGCTTTGCCGGCAACCCGGTCACCAAGGACACCGAATTTCCACCCGGTTCCGGCAAGATCATCAAGGGCATCGATCTGGCCAAGATCGCGCAGAAGGTCGGCAAGACCAGCCGCGACACCTGCGGCGCCTGCCACTTCAACGGCGGCGGCGGCGATGGCGTCAAGCACGGCGACATGGATACTTCGCTCGCGGCACCGACCAAGGACGTCGATGTGCACATGGATGCCGAAGGCCTCGACTTCACCTGCGGCACCTGCCACTCGGCTTCCAGCCATGATGTCGCCGGCAGTCGCTACACGCCGACCGCCAAGGACGACAAGGGCGCCCGCATCCGCGGCAAGGCCGACAAGGGCAACCCGGCCACCTGCGTCGCCTGCCATGACAACGCTCCGCACAAGAAGGTGGCCCGCCTCAACCAGCACGCGACCAAGATCGCCTGCCAGACCTGCCACATCCCGACCTATGCGCGCGGCGGCGTCGCCACCAAGATGACCTGGGACTGGTCCACTGCCGGCAAGCGCGACGCCGAAGGCAAACACATCGTCAAGAAGGACGCCAAGGGTCGCATCATCTACGAATCGCGCAAGGGCGACTTTACCCTGGCCGAGAACGTCAAGCCCGAATATGCCTGGTTCAACGGACAGGTGAACTACACGCTGGTAACCGACAAGATCGAGAAGTCGGACCAGCGCACGCCGATCAACCGCATGGGCGGCAGCGCGAGCGACGGCAAGTCGATGATCTGGCCGATGAAGGTGTTCCGCGGTTCGCAACCCTACGACGCGGTCAACAAGACGCTGGTCACGCCGCACACCGCTGGCAATGACGACACCGGCTACTGGAAGAACCTCGATTGGGACAAGGCCATCACCGTCGGCATGAAGGATTCCGGCCACCCCTACTCGGGCAAGATGGAATTCCTCAAGACCGAGATGTCCTGGCCGATCACCCACATGGTGGCGCCCAAGGAAAAGGCCCTGGGCTGTGTCGAATGCCACAGCAAGGATGGCCGGCTGGCCGGCATCCAGGGCATCTACATCCCGGTTCGCGACAACAACAAACTGCTGGACACCATCGGCTGGGCCATTGTCTTCCTGACCATCCTCGGCGTGGTCGGCCATGGCGCCATCCGCATCGTCAGCAGCCGCAAGCATTAAGGAGAACGAAATGTCCGAACGTATCTACGTCTTCAAGCGCTTCGAACGCTTCTGGCACTGGGCGCAGGCCGGCCTGATCATGTTCCTGATGCTGACCGCCTTCGACATCCACGGCACCTACACCATCTTCGGCTTCGAGAAGGCGGTGGCCTACCACACCGTCGCGGCGTGGTCGCTGATCGGGCTGTGGGTCTTCGCCATCTTCTGGCACTTCACCACCGGCGAATGGAAGCAGTACATCCCGACCACGGAAAAGGTCTTGGCGATGGTGCATTACTACTCGGTCGGCATCTTCCGGAACGAACCGCATCCGTTCAAGCTGACCCAGCTGCGCAAGCACAATCCGCTGCAACGACTGGCCTACCTCGGAATCATGCTGTTCGTCGGGCCGCTGATCTGGGTCACCGGCGTGCTTTACCTGTTCTACGGCGACTGGGCCAGACTGGGCCTGGGCAATCTTTCGCTGGAATGGGTCGCCAACGGCCACATCGCCGGCGCCTTCATGATGCTGGCCTTCCTCATCGCTCACGTCTATCTGATCACCGCCGGCCACACGCCCACGGCCCACCTCAAGGCCATGATCACCGGTTGGGAAGAAGTCGACTAATCCACCAATACCCAACTTTTTGCAAGGAGTCCGACCATGAAATTCACCAAAACCTTGAGCGCCGCTGCGCTGCTCTCCCTGTTCGCCACCTCGGCGCTCGCTTACGACGCCGACTGGAAACGCGGCCGCGTCTATTACCGCAGCGTGTGCACCTCCTGCCATGCCGTACAGCCGGTCGGCACCATCAACCCCAGTTCCAAGACCAAGGCGGACTGGGCGGCCTACCTAAAGGCCGACAAGCACGCCAAGGGCAAGGACACCGTCAAGCAATACGTCAGCAAGGCCTATCGCGCCAGCATCAAGTCGGGCAACAAGGCGGCCGAGAAGTTCGCCGCCGTGCCGGATCAGGAACTGCTCGACGCCATCGCGGCCTTCCTGCCCAAGGGCGCCAAGGACGGCGACGCGCCGGCAACCTGCAACTGACAACGGTACAGCCGGACGCGCGCCAGACCGACAACGGGACTGGCGCGCAGCAGCGACGGCAATTCCGCCATCGAAAGGCAAACATCATGAACACATCAGACAAGCAAACCAATCCGCAAATCAGGCCGTTCTGGCCACCCGTGGTTGCGGGCTTCGCGCTCGGCCTGGTTCTGTTGCTGACCTTTGTTCTGTCCGGACATGGTCTGGGGGCAAGTGGCGCGGCCACCGACCTGGTCGCCGGCGTGGGTCTGCAGGTGGCGCCCGAGGCTATCAAGGCGAACAGCTACCTCGGGCCGATGGTGGCTGACGGCAGCCCGATGGGCTCTTGGTTGAGCTGGGAAATCGTCGGCGTCGCCATCGGCGCACTGGCGGGTGCTTTCATGGCGGGTCGCTTTCGCGTGCAACTGGACGGCGCCCGCAGCGTCGGCACCCCGAAGCGCCTGATCACCACCCTGGCCGGGGGCTTTCTCTCAGGCTTCGGCGCCCGCATCGCGGGCGGCTGCACGAGCAGCATGGGGCTGGCGGGCGCCGCGGCACTCGGCGTTTCGGCCTTCGTCTTCCTGGCCTTGTTTTTCGCCACCGGGTTGATCGTCAGCCGTCTGGTCAAAGGAGTCTGAGATGTTCCCCCTCAATGATAATGGCATGGTGTCGGGCCTGCTCTGCGGCATCCTCTTCGGCTACGTGCTGGAGAATGCCGGTTTCGGCAGCCCGGTCAAACTGAGCGCCCAGTTCAAGCTCACCGACTGGGCGGTTTTCAAGGTCATGTTCACCGCCATCGTGGTGGCCGCGATCGGACTGTGGCTGATGCGGCTCGGCGGGATGCTGAAGCCCGACTCGATCGCCGTGCCGCAGGCCGCGTTGGCTTCAGCGGCCGTGGGCGGCGCACTGGTCGGCGCCGGTTTCGCGGTGGGCGGATATTGCCCCGGCACTTCGGTCGCGGGCCTGTTCTCCGGTCGCCTCGATGCCCTGGTGTTCGTCGTCGGCGTGGTGCTTGGCACGATAGGCTTTGCGGTTTTTTACGGGGCCGCGCTGAAGTCCCTGAAGGCTGCCTGGCTGATCGCCGAAGGCGACACCTTTACCGACGCGTATGCCATACCGGAACCCGTCATGCTGGGTATTCTCGGGCTTGCGCTGATCGCCGTGTTCAATTTCGGCTCATGGTTCGAGCGTCGTGGCAGCGGCACGATCACCGCGCAGCAGGCCGTGGAGGGCGCCCGCTAGATCGCAGGTGCAGAGCACTGATGAGCAGCGATAGCGACTCCGGCTGGCGGGCCGGCTTCAAGGCCGATTACCGGACGATTTTCGTCGAGGAATGGTCGCCCTTCGTCGGCGCCATGCTGCTGGTGCTGACCATCATCGGCCTGATGCTCTCCGGCCTGGTCTGGGGCGTGTTCGGCGGCGTCAAGTTCTGGGGCGACTGGTTCAACACCCTGATCGGCCTCGGCCCCGTGCTCGGCCTGCCGCAGCAAACCGACGGCTTCCTGATGCACCGCATGTCGCTGATGAACATCATGCTGGTGGTCGGCGCCTTCAGTGCGGCGCTCCTGTCGCGCCAGTTCAGCCCGAACCGGCCGCCGCCGCTCGAATATCTCTGGGCGGCGCTGGGCGGCAGCATGCTCGGCATCGGCGCGGCGCTGGCCGGCGGCTGCACCACCGGCGGCTTCTTCAATCCGGTGCTGCACTCGTCGCCTGCCGGCTGGGCGATGTGGCTGGGGCTGCTTGCCGGCGCCGCGATCGGACTCAATTTGCTGCTATGGACCCTGGACCATATTGAATGGGGCATGCAGGCGCCGCCCGCGCTGGACATCCCCGAGAGCATCACGCAACGCTACCCCTGGCTGGGCCTCGCCATCATCATCGGCGTGCTGATCTGGGCCACGCAATGGTACGGCTCGGCCGACGAGAAGATCGCCGCGCGCGCCGTGATCGTGGTCGCCGGATTCGCTATCGGCTTCATCATGCACCGCTCGCGCCTGTGCTTCGCGCGGGCCTTCCGCGAACCCTTCATGACGGCCGAGGGCGACATGACCAAGGCCGTGATCCTGGCGCTCGCGATCGGCATCCCGATCGCCGCATTGCTCTTCGAGAAGAAGGTCATCGACCCCTACCTTGCGATCCCGGCCACCTTCTGGATCGGCTCGCTGCTCGGCGGCCTTATCTTCGGCATCGGCATGGTCTTCGCCGGCGGCTGCGCCTCGGGATCGCTGTGGCGCATGGGCGAAGGCCATCTGAAACTCTGGGTGACGATGTTCTGCTTCTCATGGATAGGCTCGATCGCCAGCGCCGTCTTCAAGAAGCTCAATCTGACCGCGATCGACGAGACCAACGTCGAAACTTACGAAATGACCCGGGTCGGCTTCCAGGCCTACCTGCCGGAACTATGGGGCAGCTGGGGCTGGACCCTCGCCGCCGGCGGCGGCCTGCTGCTGCTGTGGTACGCGCTGGTGCGCTACAACGAATCCACCGAAAAATTTACACTTCTCTAAGGAGATCATCATGAGAGCGAGAAGACTCACCTTGCTGGCGGCGGTCGTCGCCACACTCGGTGTCACGCCGCTGCTGTATCCGACTCCGGCCTTCGCCGCCGACGCGGCCACCATCCAGCCCAAGGAAGGCTGGTACAACAAGGCGCTCGTCGACTATGATTTCGTCAAGCAGAACGTCAGCATTCCGCCGAAGAAGGGCGTCATGATCATCGACTCGCGCCCGGCGGCGCGCCAGTACGACCCCGGTCACGTTCCGGGTGCGATCAACATTCCCGACAGCCAGTTCGACAAGATGGTCGACAAGCTGCCGGCCGACAAGGCGACGCTCCTGCTGTTCTATTGCGGCGGGCTGGAATGCATGCTGAGCCACAACTCGGCCTTCAAGGCCGAGAAGCTCGGCTATACCAACATCAAGGTCTATCCTGCCGGTTCGCCCGACTGGAAAGTCAAGGGCGGGCAGGTCTCGGTATCCGCTGCGTACATCAAGAAGCTGATCGACGAGAAGTCGCCCTACGTGCTGATCGACGCACGACCCAAGCGCGTCGCCGACAAGGGCATGATCCCGACCGCGATCAACATCTCCGACACCGACTTCGACAAGAACGTCGACAAGCTGCCCGCCGACAAGGCCACGCCCTTGATGTACTACTGCGGCGGCCTCGAATGCGTGCTCTCCGAAAACTCGGCGGAGAAAGCGAAAAAGCTCGGCTACACGAATGTCCTGACCTATCCGCCCGGCTACCCGGAATGGGAAAAAATGCATGGCGCGCCGGCAGGCGCGGGTGCCGCGGGTGCGGCAGCTGGCACAACAGCGACCTCCGCGACACTGGTTCCCGGCAAGGAAAAGGGCTCGGTCACGGTCGACTCCTTCGAGGCAGTGTGGAAGGCCAACCCAGCCTCGGTGATGCTGGTCGATGTGCGCGATCCGAAGGAAGTCGCCGCCGGCACCATCAAGGGCTCGGTCAACATCCCGATGAACGAACTGGAGAAGAAAATCGCCACGTTGCCGACCGACAAGCCGGTGGTCTTCGTCTGCGGCACCGGTGCACGCTCGGGCGAAGCCTACGACACCGTCAAGTTGCTCGGCGGCAAGGTGCAGGCTGCCTTCCTCGACGCCGACGTCAAGTTTAATGCCGACGGTACATACACGATGGCGGCGAGGAAATAGATGACGGAATTCCAGCGCCTCTACACCGGCCGCCTCTGGTCGGTGCTGGCCTGGGACCAGCTGACGGCGCTCTGGCAGCGCGTCGACCCCGCCGCCGGCTGGTATCTGCTGGCGGTCGGCGTCGCGCCGGCGCCGACTCATGCGGCCGCCCCCGCCAGCGTCAGCGCCTGTATCGAGCGCATTGACGCCCTATTGCGGGCTGAGCACCATGAGTCTTATTGCGGCATCGTCTACGCCGACGACCTCGAAAACCCTTGCCTGATCAAGATCTACGATCCGAACAAGCTCGGTTCCTCCTGCGGCTCGTCGAAAAATCCGCCGCTCCCTGGCTGGATCATGAGTCGTCTGCCACCCGACGGAATCCTTGCCGCCGGGCCCGTGCCGGAGAACCGGAAGCGCTGGTGGCAGGGTTTGCTCGGAGATAGCTAGGCAGTTCCCGCCCGTATTCACGGTTTTGGCCGACGGGTGGCTGAGGCATAGTGCCGGCTATGGCGCCACCGACCGAGACCCTGCCCGACCGCACCTCACTCAAGTTCCTGGTGGTCGACGACTTCTCGACCATGCGCCGCATCGTGCGCAATCTGCTGAAAGAACTCGGCTTTACCAACGTCGAAGAGGCCGAAGATGGGGCCGTGGCGCTGTCCAAGCTGCGCGCGGGAGGCTTCGAGATTGTCGTCTCCGACTGGAACATGCCCAACATGGACGGCCTCACCCTGCTGCAGAACGTGCGTGCCGACGCCGAGCTGAAATCCCTACCCTTCCTCATGATCACCACCGAAGCCAAGAAGGAAAACATCACCGCCGCCGTTCAGGCCGGGGCGTCGAGCACTATCGCCAAGCCCTTCACGGCAGCCACGCTGCAGGAGAAACTGGACAAGATCTTCGAGAAGATGGGTATCTGACCGGAAAACGACGCACAGTCGTCCGCGGTCGCACGAAACCTATACCCGACAAAAACAATCAGGTATAGTGGCCTCTCCATCCGAGGTCCGCCATGTCATTTCCGCTCTCCAACCGGCTTTCCGCCGAAACCTCGCCCTATCTGCTGCAACACGCCGACAACCCCGTTCACTGGCAACCCTGGGATGAGCAAACGCTCACTCTGGCACGAAAGCTGAATCGGCCCATCCTGCTTTCCGTCGGCTATTCGGCCTGCCACTGGTGTCACGTCATGGCCCACGAATCCTTCGAGGACGAAGGCGTGGCGGCAGTCATGAACCGCCTGTTCGTCAACATCAAGGTCGACCGCGAGGAGCGCCCCGACCTCGACCAGATTTACCAGACCGCCCACCAGATGCTGACGCGGCGCGGCGGCGGCTGGCCTCTGACCATGTTCCTCGCGCCGGACGGCACGCCTTTCTTCGGCGGCACATATTTCCCGAAAGAACCTCGCTATGGCCTGCCCGGTTTCGCCGGCCTGTGCGAACGCGTGGCGGAAGCCTTTGAAACGCGCCGCAATGACATCGCCGCGCAGGCCGCGGAACTGCGCGAAGCACTCGCCGCCACTGTCCCGGAGCCCACTGCCACGGCTGCCGCCTTCGATGCCGCGCCACTGGCCGCGGCAGAAGCGCTGCTGGCCCGCGCTTACGACAGTCGCCACGGCGGCTTTGGTGGCGCGCCGAAGTTTCCGCATCCGACCGATCTCGCCTTTCTGCTGCGCCGCGACGACGCGGCTTCGCGCCGGATGGCGCTGACCACGCTCACGCGTATGAGTGAGGGCGGCATTTACGACCAGATCGGCGGCGGCTTCTGCCGTTACAGCGTGGACGAGCGCTGGGAGATTCCCCACTTCGAAAAAATGCTTTACGACAACGGGCCGCTGCTGGCACTCTGCGCCGACGCCTGGGCGCAAAGCGGCGATCCCCTGTACGCCCGGATCGCCGACGAAACCGCCGCCTGGGTCATGCGCGAGATGCAGGCACCAGACGGCGGCTATTACTCCTCGCTCGACGCCGATTCGGAGGGCGAGGAAGGCAAGTACTACGTCTGGGACCGTGCCGAGGTGGAGCAGCTGCTCACGCCGCAAGAGTCGGCGCTGGCGCTACGGCACTGGGGCTTCGACGGTCCGCCGAATTTCGAGAATCGTCATTGGCACGCCAGGATTGCCGCACCCCTGGACGATGCAGACATTCCCCTGCTTGCCGCGGCGCGCGAGAAACTTTTTGCCGCTCGCGAAACACGCATCCGTCCCGCTCGCGACGACAAGGTGCTGACCAGCTGGAACGCCTTGATGATCGAAGGCATGGCCCACGCCGCGCGCGTGTTCGGCAAGAACGAATGGCTCGTCTCGGCGCAGCGCGCCATGGACTGCATCCGCAGGACGATGTGGCAAGACAGCCGCCTTCTGGCGACCGCCAGAAACGGCCGCGCCCACCTTGACGCCTACCTCGACGACCACGCCTTCCTGCTCTCCGCCCTGCTTGAACTGATGCAGGCCGAGTTCCGCAGCGAGGATCTGGCCTTCGCCATCGAACTCGCCGATACCCTGCTGGCCCGCTTCGAAGACCGGGAAGCCGGTGGCTTCTTCTTCACCGCCCATGACCACGAAATCCTGATCCACCGCCCCAAGACCGGCCACGACAATGCCACGCCGTCCGGCAACGGGTTCGCCGCATTTTCCCTGCAGCGCCTAGGCCACTTGCTGGGCGAAACCCGCTATCTCGGCGCCGCAGAGAAAACCCTGCAAATCTACCTGCCTCAAATCCGCCTTTCTCCCGCAGGGTTCAGCAGCCTGTTGCGGGTTCTCGAAGAAGTACTCACGCCACCGGACATGATCATCCTGAGAGGCCCTGCAAACGAAATGGCTAATTGGTGTCGCGCCCTCGGCGCTGATCCGCGACGGCTGGTGCTGGCACTTCCCAACGGAATTGCCGGGCTGCCCGCGACTCTGGCCAAACCGGAAAGCGATCATGTCAACGCCTGGGTCTGTCGCGGCGTTATCTGCTTGTCCCCGATGTCGAATCTGGACGATCTGATAAATTGATTTGAAGCATTTTCGTCACGAACCCGGTTTGCTAGCATTCGCCACGTTTTGTCCGGACTAAGAACATACATACTCCATTCAATGAGGAATTCAATATGAAATCAGTAGTGATCTCCGCTCTGCTTGCCGCCGGCCTTCTGGCCTCGGCCCCGGCTTTCGCCAATAAGGACCTGGCCACCAAGAGCGGCTGCATGGCCTGCCACGCAGTCGACAAGAAAGTGGTCGGCCCGGCTTATCAGGACGTAGCGAAGAAGTACAAAGCCAGTGACGAAGCCATGCTGATCGACAAGGTCCGCAAGGGTGGCAAGGGTGTCTGGGGCCAGATCCCGATGCCGCCGAACGCAGCGGTCAAGGACGAGGATCTGAAGACCCTGGTCAAGTGGATTCTGGACGGCGCCAAGTAAGAATCGTCGCAGTCAGAATCAGGGCCGGCCCTGCAACTCGCGGGGCCGGCCTTTTTTATGTCCGCGCGAAAAGCACGGACGGTATCCCCCTGCGGGGTATGTCCCTGTACTTTTGCCCGGAGCCATATTCCCGATATGTAATGCGGCCCGCCGATCGGCAGCGTGGCATTGACAAGTCCATGACGGGAGGCAAGAATCACCCCGCCGATTTGCCATCCAACGTATCATTCTTGATTACCCGACCTGAACGGAGCATTGCCATGAATGTCGCCCAAAAAGCCCTCTCGCTTTCCGTGATTGCCGCTGTAGCCCTGATGGGTTGCGGCAAGGCGGCGCCGCCCCCGCCACCTCCGGTCCAGGCACCGCCTCCGCCGCCGCCGATGGTGGTCAAGATCGGCAGCGTGGCGCCGCTCACCGGCGGCATCGCGCATCTGGGCAAGGACAACGAAAACGGCGCCCGCCTCGCCATCGACGAAGCCAATGCCGCCGGCATTACTCTGGGCGGCAAGAAAGTCAAGTTCGAACTGATGTCGGAAGACGACCAGTCGGATCCCAAAGTGGGCAACACGGTCGCGCAGAAACTGGTCGACGCCAAGGTTGCTGGCATCGTCGGCCACCTGAACTCCGGGACTACCATTCCCGCCTCGGCCATCTACAACCAGGCCAACATCCCGATGATTTCCGGTTCCGCCACCAATCCGGCGCTGACCGAGCAGGGCTTCAAGGGCGTCTTCCGCGTTGTGGGACGCGACGACCAGCAGGGCCCGGCGGTTGCCAACTACCTGGCCAGCCAAAGCAAGCCGAAGACCGTCGCCGTGATCGACGACGCTACCGCCTACGGCGAAGGCCTTGCCAACGAAGTCGAAAAGACTCTCAAGGCGGCAGGGGTCAAGGTTCTGCCGCGCGAAAAAGGCACCGACAAGACCGTAGACTGGAAAGCCGTGCTGACCAAGGTCAAGGGCAAGAAACCCGACGCCGTGTTCTACGGCGGCATGGACGCCACCGGCGGCCCGCTGCTCAAGCAGGCGCGCGAGCTGAAGATGACCGCGCTGTTCGCCTTCGGCGACGGCGCCTGTACCGACAAGATGGCCGAACTGGCGGGAGCGGCCGCAGAAGGTCTCATCTGTTCGCAGGCGGGCATTCCGGTGCAGGCCGCCGGCAAGAAATTCCTCGACGCCTACAAGGCAAAGTTCAAGGCTGACCCGATTCTTTACTCTCCCTTCACCTACGATGCTGCCAACCTGCTGATCGCCGCGATGAAGAAGGCCGATTCGCCCGATCCCGCCAAGTACCTCCAGGCACTTGCCGCCAGCGATTTCAACGGCGCCAGCGGCTACATCAAGTTCGACGAAAAGGGCGACCGCAAGGACGCCGAGATGACGATCTTCACCCTGAAGGACGGAAAGATCACGCCAGTCGCGATTCTCAAGAGCGGCAAGTCGATGACCCTGGATGAGTACGCACAAGCCACGGCACCGGCGGCTCCCGCTGCGCCGGCTGCTGCCCCTGCTGCGGCAGCGCCCGCTGCGGCGGCACCGGCGGCTGTTGCCACTCCTGCGACCGCGGCTCCTGCCGCCGCGCCGGCGGCGCCTGCACCGGTCGCTGCTCCCGCTCCCGCTGCTCCCGCGAAGAAGTAAGCATCCGCTGAAACGAACGGGGAAGTCGCCCTCCGGCGGCTTCCCCGTTTTTTTGGATACGCGCGCAACATGGACACCCTGCTCCAGCAGATCATCAACGGCCTCACCACCGGCAGCGTGTATGCCGTTGTCGCACTCGGCTACACCATGGTCTATGGCGTGATCCAGCTCATCAACTTCGCCCACGGCGAAGTCGTGATGATCGGCGCCATGGTGGCGTTTTCCATCATCACCTCGCTAGCCGGCAGCGGCATGCCGCCGTTGGCGATCGTCCTCGCCGGCGTCATCGCGGCGATTCCGGCCTGCATGGCGCTGGGCTACCTGCTGGAACGCGCGGCCTACCGTCCCCTGCGCCACGCGCCGCGGCTGGCACCGCTGATCACCGCCATCGGCATGTCGATCATCCTGCAGCACCTCGCCCTGCTGGCCTGGGGCCGCAATCCGTTGGCCTTTCCGCAGATCATCGACAACCGGGTGTTCGCCATCGGCGGTGCGGCAATCAGCAGCGTGCAGATCGCCATCATCCTTTTGTCATTGACGATGATGGCCGGCCTGTCCTGGTTCGTCTATCGCACGCGTTTCGGCATAGCTATCCGCGCCACGGCCGAAAACGTCCATGTCGCCAGCCTGATGGGCGTCAATGCCGATCGCGTGATCGCCGCCACCTTCGTCATCGGCGCCGGGCTCGGCGCCGTTGCCGGCGTCATGTACGGCAGCTACTACGGCATCGCGCACTACACGATGGGCTTCAGCCTCGGCCTCAAGGCCTTCTCCGCGGCGGTACTGGGCGGCATCGGCAACATCGCCGGCGCCATGCTCGGCGGCATCCTGCTCGGTCTGGTGGAAGCGCTCGGCACCGGCTACATCGGCGACCTCACCGACGTCTGCCGCTGGCCCGGCGCCGGCGAAGGCACGGGCTGGATGGGCGAACGCTGCGCCGACGGCGCCCACTTCGTCCTTTTCGGCAGCAACTACCAGGAAGTCTTCGCCTTCCTGATGCTGATCCTGGTCCTGGTGTTCCGCCCCTCCGGGCTGCTCGGCGAACGCGTTTCGGAGCGCGCCTGATCTTGGGTACGCGCGAAAAATTCGGCCTGGCCCTGGGTGCCGTCGCGCTGATCGCGCTGCCCTTCCTATTGGCCGCGGCCGGTACTGCCTGGGTGCGCATCACCAATTTCGCTGTGCTGTTCGTGCTGCTCTCGCTGGGCCTCAACATCGTGGTCGGCTTCGCCGGGCTGCTCGATCTTGGCTATGTGGCTTTCTATGCCGTCGGCGCCTATGTCTATGCGCTGCTGGCCTCGCCGCATTTCGGCCTGCATCTGCCGTTCTGGGTGATCCTGCCGATCGGCGCCGCCGTCGCCTGTCTTGCCGGCGTCATACTCGGGGCGCCCACGCTGCGCCTGCGCGGCGACTATCTCGCCATCGTCACGCTTGGCTTCGGCGAAATCGTGCGCATTTTCATGAACAACCTTTCCTCGCCCGTCAATCTGACCAATGGCCCGAAAGGCATCAACCGCATCGATTCCTTCCATGCCGGACCGCTGAACTTTGCCTCGAGCGAAACGTTCGCCGGACTGGTATTCAGCGGCCCGATCAAGTACTACTAATTCCTCATGCTGGTCCTGCTCCTTGTCATCGTCATCAACCGCCGGCTGCAGGATTCGCGCATCGGCCGCGCCTGGGTCGCCATCCGCGAGGACGAGATCGCCGCCAAGGCCAGCGGCATCAACACGCGCAACATCAAGCTGCTGGCCTTCGCCATGGGCGCCTCTTTCGGCGGCATTGCCGGCGGCATGTTCGCCGCGATGCAGACCTTCGTCAGCCCGGAAAGCTTCGTCCTCAATGAATCCATCATGATCCTGGCCATGGTGGTGCTGGGCGGCATGGGCAACATCTGGGGCGTGATCGCCGGCGCCGTGCTGCTGTCCTTCGTCCCGGAATTGCTGCGCTATACCGTGGAGCCGGCGCAAATGGCCTTGTTCGGCAAGCTGCTGGTCGACCCCGAGGTGCTGCGCATGCTGGTGTTCGGCCTGGCGCTGGTGCTGACCATGCGCTTCCGTCCCGCCGGCCTGTGGCCGGAAACCCGGCACCGCCGCGAGATGAACGAGAACCGCGCATGAGCGACGTAATCCTAGAGGCGCGTGGCATAGACAAGCGCTTCGGTGGCGTCCAGGCTCTGAAGGGCGTTGCGCTGACCATCCGCAGCGGAGAGATTTACGGCCTGATCGGTCCCAACGGCGCCGGCAAGACCACGCTGTTCAACGTGTTCACCGGCCTCTATCCGCGCGACGGCGGCGAAGTGCTGTTCTGCGGCTCGCCCTTGAACCTGGAAAGCCCGCATCAGGTCGCCGCCGCCGGCATCGCGCGCACCTTCCAGAACTTCCGTCTCTTCGGCAACATGACCGCGCTGGAAAACGTCATGGTCGGCCGCCACGTGCGCACCCGCGCCGGCGTGTTTGGCGCCATCCTTCGTACGCGTGCCGAGCGCACCGAAGAAGCCGCGATCCGCCGCCGCGCGGATGAACTGCTGCATTACGTCGGCATCGCCGACCGTGCCGACGACCTGGCGCGGCACCTTTCCTACGGCGACCAGCGGCGACTCGAAATCGCCCGCGCGCTGGCTACCGAGCCGAAGCTGCTGGCGCTCGACGAACCCGCCGCAGGTATGAACGCCACCGAAACCGCCGCGCTGCGCGGACTGATCGAAGGGCTGCGCCGCGACGGCCTCACCGTGCTGCTGATCGAGCATGACGTCAAGCTGGTCATGGGCCTGTGCGACCGCGTCGCCGTACTCGATTATGGCGAGAAGATCGCCGAGGACGTGCCCGAGGCGGTGCGCGCCAATACCAAAGTCATTGAGGCTTATCTTGGCACAAGCGCTCATTGAAGCCCTGAACCTCCAGGTTCACTATGGCGGGATTGCGGCCGTAAAAGGGATTTCATTTGCCGTCGAGCAGAACGAGATCGTCTGCCTGATCGGCGCCAACGGCGCCGGCAAGACATCCACGCTGAAGGCGCTGGCGCGCATGATTCCGTCGAGCGGGGAGATCCACTACGGCAGCGAACGCATCGAAGGGCTGCCGAGCCACGAACTGATAGGCAAGGGCCTGGCGCTGGTGCCGGAGGGCCGCGGTGTCTTCGCCCGCCTGACGATCGCCGAAAACCTGGCCATGGGCGCCTACCACCGCCGCGACACATCGGCCATCGCCGCCGACCTGGACCGCGTCTACGGCCTCCTGCCGCGCCTCAAGGAACGCGCTTCGCAGGTCGCCGGCACGCTCTCCGGCGGCGAGCAGCAGATGCTTGCCATCGGCCGCGCGCTGATGGGCCGGCCGAAGTTGCTGCTGCTCGACGAACCCTCGATGGGCCTGGCGCCCTTGATGGTGGAAAAGGTATTTGAAGTCATACAGGCGGTTGCCGCCGAGGGCATGACGATTCTGCTTGTCGAACAGAACGCCAGGCTCGCCCTCGAAGTCTGTTCGCGCGGTTACGTCATGGAAAGCGGCCTGATCACCCTGGCGAATACCTCCGCCGCGCTTCTCGCCGATTCCCGCGTGCGAGCTGCCTATCTCGGCGAGTAACGCCGTCGCGCCAGCACCAACTCTTGTGATCAGCCCGCCGCGAAGGTAAATGCGTCGGAGAAAAACTCCTCGGCCGGCAAACCTCGCGCAAGAAAATCGGTGCGCGCGGCATCGATCATGGCCGGCGCACCGCAGGCATAGACCTGGAATCCGGAAAGATCGGCGTGGTCGTCGAGAACCGCGCGATGCACCAGGCCGCCGCGCCCGGTCCAGGCGTCCTGCGGCGTCGCTTCCGAGAGTACCGGCACGTAGCGGATATGACTGTTGGCGCCGGCCCAGCCCGACGGCAGGTCAGGCAGGTAGAGCCCGCTGCGAGTGCGCGCGCCCCAGTAAAATTCCATGGGGCGCGTGACGTGATTGTGGATGGCGTGCTCGACGATGGCTTTGATGGGCGCAAAGCCCGTGCCGCCGGCCACCAGAATTACCGGCCTGGTCGATTCCTCGCGCAGGAAGAAGCTGCCGTAGGGACCCTGGAAACGCAGGATGTCCTTCTCTTTCATGCCGGCAAACACATGGCCGGTAAACTTGCCGCCGGCAATCAACCGCACATGCAATTGGAGAAAGCCATCGTCATGCGGTGCATTGGCGATGGAAAAGGCACGGCGCTTGCCGTCCTTGAGCAGAAACTCGATGTACTGGCCGGCAAGAAACTGCAGGCGTTCGTTGACCGGCAGCTTGAGGCTCAGGATGATGACATCTTGCGCCACGCGCTCGATCTTCTCCACCCGGCAGGGCATGATCTTGACCGGAATGTCCTTGGCCGTGCCAACCTCGCGACACTCGAGCACCAGGTCGGAAAGCGGCCTGGCGCAACAAAACAGCGCCTGACCGTCGGCGCGGTCCGCGGTAGGCAAGGCCTGATCCTGCGCCGCGCCGTGATCCACCAGGCCGTCGAGCACCTTGCCCTTGCAGGCGCCGCAGGCGCCGTTGCGACAGCCGTAAGGCAGCGTCAGGCCGGCGTCGAGCGCCGCCTGCAGGATCGTCTCGCTGCCGTCGGTAGCAAAGCTGTGTCCGCTCGGTTCGAGGGTGACGCGAAAGGAGGCAACTGAGGCCATGCGATAATCATCCGATGCGAAGATTGCTGATAATCGGCTGCGGCGACGTCATGCGCCGCACGCTGCCACAACTGGTGCTGCGCTGGCAGGTGCTGGCGCTGGTACGCCGGCGTGACCCGCAACTGGCCGCGCTGGGCGTCACGCAGATCGAAGGCGATCTCGACCAGCCCCGCACGCTGAGACGACTGGCCGGCATCTGCGACGCGGTGATCCACAGCGCCCCGCCGCCGGCGCAGGGAAACGGCGACCCGCGAACACGAAACCTGATTGCCGCTTTGCAGCGCGGAAAAAGTCTACCACGCCAACTGGTGTACATCAGCACCAGCGGCGTCTATGGCGACTGCGGCGGCGTCCGGGTCAGCGAGACACGCAGCCCGTCGGCACAGTCGGCGCGGGCGACACGGCGGGTGGATGCCGAACGGTGCTTGCGCCGCTTCGGCCGCCAGCACGGACGCCATTGCAGGGTCAGCATCCTGCGCGCGCCGGGTATTTATGCCGAAGACCGGCTGCCACTGGAACGCCTGCACAAGCAACTACCGCTCATGCTGCACGCGGAAGACAGCTACACCAACCACATCCACGCCGCGGACCTTGGTCGCGCCTGCAGCGCGGCGCTTGCGCGGGCGCGACCCAATCGGGTCTACAACATCAATGATGATTCGTCACTGGCGATGGGCGAATGGTTCGATGCACTGGCCGATGCCTACTCACTGCCGCGCGCACCACGCCTGCCGCGAGAGGAGGTGCGCCAACTGGTACCGCCGATGCAATGGTCATTCATGAGCGAATCGCGCCGCCTCGACAACACCCGGATGAAGCAGGAGCTGCGGCTGCATCTGCGCTACCCGACCGTGGCGGCGGGGATCATGGCAGCCATCACGACAGCAAACCAAGCGGGAAAATCATGCTCTGGATAAAAGCCTTTCACATCGTCTTCGTCACCAGTTGGTTCGCCGGACTGTTCTACCTGCCGCGCATTTTCGTGAACCTGGCCATGGTGCCGGCCGACAGCCAGGCCGAGCGCGAACGCCTGTTGCTGATGGCAAAGAAGCTGTACCGTTTCATCACGCCGCTGGCCGTGCTGGCCATCGGCCTGGGCTTCTGGCTCTGGTTCGGCTACGGCTTCGGCGGCGGCTGGCTGCATGCCAAGACCGCGCTGGTGATCGGCCTGGTTGCCTATCACGTCTGGTGCGGCATGCTGCTCGCAAGCCTGGCCGCCGGCCGCTCGGTGAAGTCGCACGTCTGGTTCCGCTTCTTCAACGAAGTGCCGGTGCTGGCACTCGTTGCCATCTGCATCCTCGTCGTGGTAAAGCCGTTTTAGGGGTCGCCGCCGCGCACGGAAAAGCCAGTCCCAAGCGGTGCCGGCGGCGAAACTCGCCTCGGGGATCACGTGTGGTGCCGCGAGGAAAGACAATTTCAACCCGACTGTCTTTTCGCGTCCCGTGCCGGTGTTGCGCTCAGCCTCACTCCAAGTCCCGTACAAGCTGCGCGGCAAGGTATTTCAAACCCGCTCCGATCTCATCTCTGAGCAACGCTTCGCCGTTTGAGCTGCACCACTCGGATATGTGTCGCGGCTGCGCTCTTTCGGGCACTAAGCGCTCATATAGCCGCGAGGTTTGGGTCAGGGGATTCTGGGCGGGGAATCCCTCCGCGTAGAGCAGGAGACTATCGTAGGCAACGCGTCTGCTTTCCCCGGCTTCCAGGCTAACGTGCAATCCGAGTTCGAGACCGAGGTATTGCGGCTCAACGCTCTCTCTCAGGCGCAGGATTGGTATCGAGATCGCTAGTCGCTGAGGCACGTCCCCTTCCTGACCTGGCGTGCCAACTGCACGCTTTTCATTAAGGTCAGTCGCGGTTTCACGCGTCCTGGCGGTTTCCGCGAGGGCCGAGGCAAACTGGGCGGCATAGTCCATGCCCTGCAACGAGACCGAAATCCTCTGAATACATCCTTGAACTTCCGTGGCGCGCTGATCGGCCTGTTGCCGGGCGGTGCTTTCGGTGGCGGCTTTGCTGGCGATTGCCAGCAAGTTATAAATGCCGATCGCCCGTCCCGTACCATGAATTACTCCCCAAGGAGCTATACGAGCTCCAATATGGGAGGTATCAAGGGCCGGCGAGTCCGCCACGGCAATACTGATGGCGCTTGGATCGCGAAGACGCGCACCGTCTCTTGCTTTTCCGTACAAGACGAGGGGTTCGGTATCCACTCCCTGCGACCATGACAAAGCGGTCGCACCGACATTTCGTGCAGCATTCTGGTCCAGCGTAATCGCATGGTCGGAACACGAGTCGATCAGGCTACCGAACAGACCGCGTCCGCCAGTACAGACGGTGGATAGCGTACCAATATAGACGACTGGCTTGCCTTCGGGTACCTGGAACCAGAAGCCAGGAATTTCGCGGAAGCCCTGCGGCGCAGCACCAGCAAGCTCGAAAGCCATGAGTTCTGGGGACCAGAATCCACCACGGCCGGGCTCGAACTTGTATTCCGTCAGCCGTCCAAATCTCGCGCTGGGAAGATGAAATGCGACTGCCGGCGGATTCTGTTCGACACCGGGCGGCAGGGCCAGCATGAAATAGGTGCCGGGCGGCAGCAGCATCTGGCGCCAGCCTTCCGCCGCAGCCACTTCGGACGGCGATGCCGCCTGGATGCGCTGCGGCCCCCTGGGATCGCTCAGGCTCGCAAGGTAGAGCCGCAGGGACTTGTTGGAATCGCCTGGATCGATCGGCGACACGAGCTTGCCGTCAATCATAGTCTTGATCTGCAGCAGAACAAGCGCCAACCGGCCGCTCTTGACCTTGTCGAGCTCGTCATGAGTGGATGAGTGGACGGCAACGGCCGGAACGCAGCCGGCTAGCATCAGCCCGATGAACAAAATGCCACTTAACTGGCAGAAAGACACATTGCCTCCATAAAAGGGGAGCAAGATCACTATGCTCTTGAAGCATAGACCGCGAGAAATTGTGTTGCCAACGCAATTTCTCGCCATGTGGAAAGTCAGTCGTAGATTTGTGCCAAATATGAATTGCATATCAAAAGTTGGCGCTGGCGCTACGGCAATTTCGGCTGCCCCGGTGCACTCCTGCCAACCCAATAGCACCGATAATGCGGAAATCGTTGGCCACAGGAAATTCCGTCTTGAACCATTATTTCACCACCTGCCCGCGCGGCCTCGAAGCGCTGCTGGCGGAAGATCTTGCCAGTGCCGGCGGCAAGGACATCGCTACAGTGCCGGGCGGTGCCAGTTGCAACGGCAGCCTGGAGACCGGCTATCGCATCAACCTCGAATCGCGCATCGCGACGCGCGTCTTGTGGCGCGCCGCCCGCGGCGCTTATCGCGGCGAAGCTGAAATCTACCGTCTGGCCTATGATGTCGACTGGTCGCGATTGTTCTCCGTGGATCGCTCGATTCGCGTCTATGTCACGGCGATCCGTTCGCCGTTGAAGAGCCTTGAATTCATCACGCTGAAAGTCAAGGACGCGGTCTGCGACCGCTTCCGCGCCGAAACCGGACGGCGGCCCAGCGTCAATACGAAAAGCCCCGAGGTCCGCATCCATCTGTTCATTACCGAACAGGAAGCGACGCTCTATCTCGACACCTCGGGCGAGCCGCTCTATGTGCGCGGCCACAAGCTGGCCAAGGTCGGTGCGCCGCTTAAGGAAAACCTCGCCGCCGGCATCCTGAGGCTTTCCGGATGGCAGCCCGGCACGCCACTGCTCGACCCCATGTGCGGAAGCGGCACCTTCCTGCTGGAAGCCGCACAGATCTGCCTTGACGATGCGCCGGGGCTGTCGCGCGAACCGGGGGATTTCGGCTTCGAGCATCTCAAGTCCATTGACGCCGGCCTCTGGCGCAGGCTGCAGCGGGCAGCGGCCGAACGCCGCCGCGAGGCGGTCGCGCTGCCGCTGTTCGGCAGCGACATCGACCGCGACGCCGTCGCCCGCACGCGGCAGAATCTTGCCGGCGCCGGGCTCGACAATCTGGTCACGCTGGAAACGTCGGACTTGCTGACCCGGCTGGCGCCCGCCACGTCAGGCGTGATGGTGGCCAATCCGCCTTACGGCGAACGACTCGGCAGCGAGGAAGAACTGGCGGCGTTCTACCCGCCTCTGGGCAATGCCCTCAAGCAGCGCTTTACCGGCTGGAGTTGCTGGTTTCTCTCGGCCGATACGCGCCTGCCCAAGCTGATCCGCCTGCAGACCTCGCGCAAGATCCCGCTCTACAACGGCGCGCTCGAATGCCGCCTGTACAACATCAACATCGTCGCCGGTGGCAATCGGCGCGAGCGGGCATCCTAAGACGTATCGAGCGCAGCGAGCTGATTTTGGCCCCCGTCTAGGGGCGGGGGCGCAGGCGGGAATTCGCAAAGCACTGCCTTGCGCCGCCGTAGCCGGCCGGCTGGGTAAAGCCGGCCGTGGAACGGGCGTGGGGGCGTCAATGAGTGGTCTGAATTTCGCGATTGCGAAGTTCAGACAATATCGAGGTGCTGGATCCCGGCGCTGCGATCCATGTCCTGCGACTGCTTGCTGTGCAGCTTGATCATCAGTCGCACTTCGTTCATGGAATCGGCGAAACGCAAGGCATCGTCGTAGCTGATGCGGCCTTCCTCGAAGAGATCGAAGAGCGCCATGTCGAAGGTCTTCATGCCGAGTTCCTTCGACTTCTTCATGATCTCCTTGATTTCGTGAATCTCGCCCTTGAAGATCAGATCCGCAATCAGCGGCGAGTTGAGCAGGACTTCCACCGCGGCCGCGCGGCCCTTGCCTTCCTTGAGCGGAAGCAGTCGCTGCGAGATGACGGCCTTGAGATTGAGCGAAAGATCCATCAACAACTGCGGCCGACGCTCTTCCGGGAAGAAGTTGATGATCCGGTCGATCGCCTGGTTGGAGTTGTTGGCATGCAGCGTGCCCATTGCCAGATGGCCGGTTTCGGCGAAGGCGATGGCGTGTTCCATGGTGTCCCGATCGCGAATTTCACCGATCAGGATGACATCGGGTGCCTGGCGCTGGGTGTTCTTCAGCGCGACCTCCCAGGAATCGGTATCGACGCCGACCTCGCGCTGGGTAATTATGCAATTGCGATGATCGTGAACGTATTCGACCGGATCTTCGATGGTGATGATGTGGCCATAACTGTTCTGGTTGCGGTAGCCGATCATCGCCGCCAGCGAAGTCGACTTGCCAGATCCCGTGCCGCCGACGAACAGCACCAGCCCGCGCTTGGTCATCACCACGTCCTTCAGCACCGGCGGCAGCTTCAGATCTTCCATCTCGGGGATCTGGACGTTGATGGTACGGAGGATTACGCCCACGCGCCCCTGCTGCATGAAGGCATTGACCCGAAAGCGGCCTATGCTGGCCGGCGAGATCGCGAAGTTGCATTCCTTGGTCGCCTCGAACTCGGCGGCCTGCTTGTCGTTCATGATGGCGCGCGCCAGATCCTGCGTATGTTGCGGCGACAGCGGCTGCGTCGTGGCCGGCGTCATCTTGCCGTCGATTTTCATTGCCGGCGGGAAGCCGGCGGTGATGAACAAGTCCGATCCCTTCTTCTGCATCATCATCGTCAGAAGCTGGTACATGAATTTAAGGCCTTCGTCGCGTTCCATAGTGCATCTCCGGTCGTTTTCTTACTTTAGCCGCGTCAGCGGCTCCAACTAGTAGCCTCCCCGCGAGGGGAGGATGGGAGGGGCGGGTGTATCAATTCCGAAGGATAACTTTTCAGGCGTCAGCCTGGAAAGTTATCCTTGTTGGCGGCCTTGCTGCGCGCTTCGCTGGGTGCGATTACTTTTCTCTTGACCAGATCCTGCAGGTTCTGGTCCAGCGTCTGCATGCCGAATTGCTGGCCGGTCTGGATCGCTGAGTACATCTGCGCCACCTTGGCCTCGCGGATCAGGTTGCGGATAGCCGGCGTGCCGACCATGATCTCGTGTGCGGCAACGCGGCCCTTGCCGTCCATGGTCTTGCACAGGGTCTGGGAAATAACCGCCTTCAAGGATTCCGATAGCATGGCGCGGATCATTTCCTTCTCGGCGGCGGGGAACACGTCGATGATGCGGTCGATGGTCTTCGCCGCCGACGAGGTGTGCAGCGTGCCGAACACCAGGTGCCCCGTTTCGGCGCCGGACATGGCCAGGCGGATGGTCTCCAGGTCGCGCATTTCGCCCACCAGGATGACGTCCGGGTCTTCGCGCAGGGCAGAGCGCAGGGCGTTGTTGAAGGACAAGGTATGCGGGCCGACCTCGCGCTGGTTGATCAGGCACTTCTTGGATTCGTGGACGAACTCGATCGGATCTTCGACCGTCAGGATGTGGCCATATTCGCTTTCGTTCTTGTGATTCACCATGGCGGCCAGCGTGGTCGACTTGCCCGAGCCGGTCGGCCCGGTCACCAGCACCAGGCCGCGTGGCTGGTCGGCCAGCTCTTCGAAGATCTTCGGCGCGCCAAGCTCCTCGAGGGAAAGGATCTTCGACGGAATGGTCCGCATCACGGCCGCGGCACCGCGGTTCTGGACGAAGGCATTGACGCGAAAGCGGGCCAGATTGGGCACGGCAAAGGAAAAGTCGCATTCGAGGTTTTCCTCGTACGCCTTTCGCTGCCCGTCATTCATGATGTCATAAATCATGGCATGCACGTCCTTGTGCTCCATGGACGGCAGGTTGATGCGTCGTATGTCGCCATGAACGCGAATCATCGGCGGCAGGCCGGAGGACAGATGCAGGTCGGATGCCTTGTTCTTGACAATGAAAGTGAGCAGTTCGGTGATGTCCATGAGCGCTGTCCTGTAGAGGGGGTACGATATACTTTGCAGCCGCTATATGACATCAATTGCCGCCAACTTGCAAGCTGTGCATGCACGCATTGCCGCTGCCTGCGTTGCCGCAGGGCGTGCGGCGGAATCCGTTCAGCTGCTTGCCGTTTCCAAGACCTGGACTGCCGCCAGGGTACGCGAGGCCGCCGTCGCAGGGCAGCGGGCGTTCGGCGAAAACTATGTGCAGGAAGCATGCGACAAGGCCGCCGAACTGAAGGACCTTGACCTTGAATGGCACTTTATTGGCCCGCTGCAGGGCAACAAGACACGAAGGGTGGCCGAAAACTTTGCCTGGGTGCACTCGGTGGACCGTCTCAAGATTGCAGAGCGGCTTGCCGCCCAGCGCCCGCCGGGCAACCTGCCGCTGCAGCTTTGTCTCCAGGTGAATGTTTCGGATGAAGCGTCGAAAGGCGGCTGCGCCCCGCAGCAGGCTCTCGACCTGGCGGCGGCCATCAGCGAACTGCCGGGTCTGCGCCTGCGCGGATTGATGGCGATCCCCGAGCCGACCACGGACGTCCTGCGCCAAAGGTCGCAATTCGCCCTGCTGCGCCGGACGCTGGAGTGGATCAACGCCGAACTGGACTGCGAGCTGGACACCCTGTCGATGGGCATGAGCGAGGACCTCGAAGCGGCGATAATGGAGGGTGCGACCATGGTACGAATCGGCACGGCAATTTTCGGCAAACGGAATTGAAAACAACCCACCCCCCTTCCCCCGCCCCAAGGGCGGGGGTGAAGCCGGTTCGCAAGCCAAGCTTGCTCCGGTTCATTGACTGGTCGTCTCCTTGGGACGGCCCGGCGGAGACGACGATATGAAAATCACCTTCATCGGTGGCGGCAACATGGCTGTCGCCCTGATCAGCGGCCTCCGCAACCAGGGATTTTCAGCGGCGGCGATACAAGTCGTCGAGCCTCTGACGGAAGCCCGCGACATGCTCACCGATCGCTTCGGCGTGCGTTGCGCGGCGAGCATGGATGCGGCCGCGCTGGACTCCCAGGTTCTGGTGCTGGCGGTGAAACCGCAGCAGATGAAGGTGGCGCTCGCGCCCCTGGTCGACAAGCTCTCGGCGCAACTGGTGGTCAGCATCGCCGCCGGCATGCGCATGGCCGACATCTCGCGCTGGCTCGGCGGTTACCACCACGTGGTGCGCACCATGCCCAACACGCCGGCCCTGATCGGCGCCGGCGTTACCGGCCTGTGCGCCGATCCCGGCGTCAGTCAGGACGGCCGCGACAATGCCGAGAGTCTCATGCGCGCCGTCGGCAGCACCTTCTGGGTCCATGACGAGGCCCAGATGGACGCCGTCACTGCCATCTCGGGCAGCGGCCCGGGTTATGTCTTCTATTTTCTCGAAGCCATGGAAAAAGCCGCGGCGGATCTCGGCTTCGATGCCGAGACGGCACGCCGCATCAGCGTCGAAACCTTCACCGGCGCGGCGCAGCTGGCCGCCAAGAGCAGCGAATCGCTGTCGACTTTACGCAGCCGCGTGACCTCGAAGGGCGGCACCACCGAAGCCGCGCTGCTCGCTTTTGATGCCGCCGGCGTCGCTGCCGGGATCGAGCGCGGCATCATGGCGGCCAATAGTCGCGGACGCGAATTGGGCGACATTCTCGGCAAAGACTAAGCGTCCATGCTCGTCCAGATCCTGCTTTTCATCCTCGATACCGTCTGCGGCTTCATGACGCTGGCGCTGCTGGTGCGCTTCGCGATGCAATGGGCGCGCGTTCCGTTTCGCAACCCGCTGGGTCAGTTCATCATTGCCGTCACCGACTGGCTGGTGCGACCGGCGCGGCGGCTGATTCCCGGGCTGTTCGGCCTCGACATGGCCAGTCTGTTCCTGGCCTGGCTGTGGCAGGTGGTGTACCAAGGCATTGCTTTGGGCTTTACCGGTGTGCTGCTCGCCGTCTCGCTGGCGCCGACTCTTGTGGTGGCCGCGCTGGCGCTGCTGGAGGTGGCGAAGATCGGCCTGTACCTGGTAATCGGGGCCGTGATCGTTGCAGCGGTATTTTCCTGGGTGAACCCCTATGCGCCTCTGGCCGAGGTGTTCAACACGCTGACGCGGCCGCTGCTGCGGCCCTTCCGCCGCGTCATTCCACCCATCGGCGGAGTGGACCTCTCGCCGCTGGCCTTGCTGCTGGTGTTGCAGATAGGCCTGTTCGTGATTGCCAGCCTGCGCCAAAGCGTGATGCCAATGATTCTGTTGCAATGAGCTGGCTGGTCGCAGCCGGCGACGGGATCACGCTGCGGCTGCACGTCCAGCCGGGGGCAAAGAAAACCGAGGTGGCGGGCCTCCACGGTGAAGCGTTGAAGATCCGCCTCGCCGCACCGCCCGTGGATGGCAAGGCCAACGCCTGCCTGGTCGCGTTTCTCGCCGATCAACTCGGCGTCGCCAAATCGGCAGTCAGCCTGATCAGCGGCGAAACTTCCCGCGCCAAGCGGGTACATATCAGCGGCGTCGAGCCGGCGTCGGCAAGAAGCACCTTCCTGATCCGCGATTGATCCTTGTTGGGCGGCGCCACGACGGCACCACCCCGTCAATTCCCGCTGCCGGGACCTTCGGCCAGATTCCCCTGCACCCCCGCCAGCGCCGCTTCCAGCATGTCGATGAATGCCCGCGTCTTCGCCGGCATCAGGCGCCGCCCCGGAAACACCGCCCAGGCCGTGCGCGATGGCATGCACCACGCGGGCAGCACGCGACGCAGTTCGCCGCGCCGTATGCTGGGCGCCGCAAAATAATCCGGCACCGCGGCAATGCCGGCGCCAGCGCGTGCCAGGTTGATCAGCAGGTCGGGGGCATTCGCAACAGCCCGCGCCGGCGGAGTGCCTTCCCATTTCTGGTCACCACAGAGCAAAGTCCAGCCCAGCGCTTCGCCGTTGCGTGCCAGCAAGCGCAGCGCATCGTGTTGCTCCAGGTCCGCCGGCGAGGCCGGGTCACCGCGCTCGGACAGATAGGCCGGCGCCGCATACAGGCCGCTGGAAAACACGGCGATGCGCCGTGCCGCGAGCAAGCTGTCGTCGGGCAGATCGCCCATGCGCAGCGCGAGGTCGAAGTTCTCGCCGAGCAGGTCGACGCGCCGCGGCGAGAGATCTAGTTCGAGGGATACCGCCGGATGCATGGCGATGAAGGCCGCCAGCATGTCGGTCAGCAGCAGGGTCGCAAAATCGTTTGGCATCGATACCCGCAGGCGACCGCTGGGACGCGCCTGGCGGTGCTCGCTCAGCGCCTTGACGGCATCGACCTCGGCGGCCACCTGACGCGCATGCTCAAGAAGTTGCAGGCCGAACTCGGTCAGCGTGAGGCGCCGCGTGGTCCGCAGCATCAGGCGCTCGCCGAGTTGCTCCTCAAGAAAGGCGATACGCCGCGACACCGTGGATTTTGGCAGTCCTATGCGTGTCGCGGCGCGGCTGAAGCTGCCGGCTTCCGCGACACGGGCAAAGATCAGCAGGTCATTCGGTTCGTATTGTTCCATTGTCGGAACAATGTTATCCGATTCATGGGCTTCTGTTCTTCCTCAGTCATCAATAAAGTACGCATCAGATCATCACTCACCCAAGGAGAGCCAAATGAACATCCTGCAAATCAACGCCAGCGCCCGCCGCGAAGCCGCCAATTCGACCCGTGTCGCCAATTCCATCGCGGCTCGTCTGCAGTTGGCCCATCCGGCCGCCACCCTCAAGATTCGCGACCTTGCGGTCACCCCGCATCCGGTTCTGGATGAAGCCGCGCTCGGGGCGCTGTTCACTCCGGCCGAACAGCGCACGGGCGAACAGGTCGCGCGTGTCACCCTCGACGACGTGCTGATCGCCGAAGTGCAGGCCGCCGACGTGATCGTGCTCGGTGTGCCGATGTACAACTTCGGTGTGCCCGTACAGCTGAAGAACTGGATCGACGCCATTGCGCGCAACGGCGTGACCTTCCGCTACACGGAAAAAGGACCGGAAGGCCTGCTCAAGGGCAAGACTGTCTATGTCGCCCTGGCGCGTGGCGGACTCTACCGCGGCACCGAGGCTGACAGCCAGGTGCCCTACCTGAAGACCGTGCTCGGCTTTCTCGGCATGAACGACGTGCATTTCATCTATGCCGAAGGTCTCAACATGGGCGCGGAAGCCGCCGAGCGGGGCTTTGCCCAGGCCGAGGCGGACCTGGCTGCGGCACTGGCCTGAGTCCGAAGCACCGCAACGCATTCATCAACCCGATCGAGGAGATGTCATGACACGCCAAAAGATTCACGGTAGCGAGCAGGTCCGCCAGTCGCGCAGCATCGAGCGACTGGTCGCCGGCAAGCCGACGTCCGACGGCGCCGGCGTCAAGTTGACGCGGGTGCTGACGCAGCCGCTGCAACGCCGGCTGGATCCCTTCCTGATGCTCGATGCCTTTGCCAGCGACAACCCGGATGACTACATCGCCGGCTTTCCCGCCCATCCGCACCGGGGCTTCGAGACCGTGACCTACATGATCGCCGGCCGCATGCAGCATCGCGACAGCGCCGGCCATGAAGGCCTGCTCGAAAACGGCGGCGTGCAGTGGATGACCGCGGGCCGCGGCGTGATCCATTCCGAGATTCCGCAGCAGGAAGCCGGCGTAATGGAAGGCTTCCAGCTCTGGCTCAACCTGCCCGCCAGGGACAAGATGAGCGCGCCCTGGTATCGCGACTTCGCCGCGGCCGAGCTGCCGCGCTTCGAAACGGAAGTCGGCGTTGGCGTGACGGTGATTGCCGGCGAGAGCCATGGCGTCGCCGGCGCGGTGACGCGCGAGGTGACGGCGCCGCTGTACCTGGACCTGCAGCTGCCCGCCGGCACGCGCTTCGACCAGCCGCTGCCGGCCGGACACAATGCCTTTGTCTATGTGTATCGCGGCGAAGTCCGAATTGGTGGAGAAACGCTGCCTGCGCAACGCATGGCGATTCTCGGCAACGAGGCAGAGGCTGACGGCGTGGTGATCGAAGCCACCGGCGACGCGCGAGCCTTGCTGATCGCCGGCCGGCCGCTGAACGAAGCCATTGCGCAGTACGGTCCGTTCGTGATGAACACGGACCAGGAGATCTACCAGGCGCTGAATGATTTTCGGGATGGGCGCCTGGCCTGAGCGCTTGCTCTGACTTTCCGATTCACTTGTTATTAACCAGGAGAAATGCAATGAACGATTCTTACAAAGCTTATGTTTCGGTTGTCGGACGCCTGCTGCTGGCGCTGATGTTCATCCTGTCCGGCTTCGGCAAGCTCGGCAACATCCAGGGCACCGCGGCCTTCATCGCCAGTGGCGGGCTGCCGGCGCCGACTGTCCTTGCGGCAGCGGTTGGCGCGCTGGAGCTGTTCGGCGGACTGGCGCTGGTGGCCGGTTACCAGGTGCGTCTGGTGGGACTCGCGCTGGCCTTGTTCACCGTGGCGGCCAGTGTCGTCTTCCACGCCTTTTGGTCGGCCCCGGCAGACCAGCAATACGTCGCCCAACTGCTGTTCATGAAAAACATCTCGGTGGCAGGCGGCATGTTGCTGATCTCGGCGCTGGGCGCCGGGCCGCTGAGCATCGATGCGCGGCTTGCCGGTGGGGCCGCCACGGGTTTCAAGCCGGCTTCGGCACGAAACGCCTGAGCCTTGGCACGGCTACCCGGCCATGATCCAAACCCCGGTCTTCTTCATCTCCCACGGTGCGCCGACCTTCGCCCTCGAACCCGGGAAACTCGGCGCCCGTCTGAGCGCCCTGGGCAGGGAGTTGTCCGCCGTGAAGGCGGTCCTGGTGGTTTCGCCACACTGGCAGACCGATGGCGTAAAGATCATGGCGAATCCGTCGCCGGCAACGCTTCACGACTTCGGCGGCTTCCCGCGAGAGCTTTATGGCTTGCAGTATCCGGCGTCCGGTCACCTGCAGTTCGCGGTCGAGGCAAGTCAGCTGCTAGCGGGCGCCGGATTCGAGGTCAGCCTCGACGACGAGCGCGGACTGGATCACGGGGCATGGGTGCCGCTAATGCATCTGCTGCCGCCCGCCGACATTCCGGTATTCCAGGTATCGATGCCGCACACGCTGGATGCCGCCGGCGCGCTGTATCTCGGCCGGACCCTGGCTCCGCTGCGGCAACGCGGCGTGCTGATCGTCGGCTCGGGCAGCATGACGCACAATCTCTATGAGGTCCGCCAGTCGGGCACCGGCGAGGCGGCCTATGCCCGCGAATTCACCGCGTGGGTGCGTCAGGCGGTGCTCGCCGGCGCGGTAGATACGCTGGTGGATTACCGCCGGCTGGCACCCGACGCCGGGCGCGCGCATCCCACCGAGGAACACTTCCTGCCGCTGCTGGTCGCCGTGGGCGCCGGCGGCGGAGAAAGTTCGGTGCAGGTCATCGAAGGCGGGATCACCTACGGCGTGCTGTCCATGGAGTCCTATGTCTGGGGACTGGCGGAGTCGTCGCGGCACGTCCCTGAATAATCCGATGGACATCGCCCAAATCATTGAGGCGCTGCGACAGGACGCGGTCACCGTGGCTTTCGTCAACGTCTTGTTGCAGCAACTTGGGCTACCGGTGCCGGCTGTTCCGACCCTGCTGCTGGCCGGCAGTCTGGCCGCGACTTCCGGCAGTCTTTGGGATCTGGTGGCGGCGGCAGTGGTCGCCTCGGTCATCGCCGACTGGCTCTGGTACTGGTCCGGCAGACTATTCGGCTACCGCGTGCTGGCCGGTCTGTGCAAGCTATCCATCAACCCGTCATCCTGCGTCAGCCAGACCGAGGCTCGCTTCACCCGCTGGGGCGTCTCGTCGCTGGTGGTCGCCAAGTTCATTCCCGGCTTCTCGACCGTGGCACCACCTATTGCCGGCGCATTGCGCATGAACCAGGCCGGTTTCCTGCTGGCGTCCGCCGTCGGGGCGGGCCTGTGGGCTGGTATCGCGATAGGCGCCGGCTGGTTGTTGCAGGATGCGGTGCGGTCGGTCATTGCAACGCTCGACCACCATGCGGCGCGCACCTTGATACTGCTCCTGTTGCTGCTTGGCATCTGGCTTGGCTGGAAACTGTGGCAGAAATACCGCTTCCGGAAATTCAGCGCCATTCCCGGCATCACGCCCGATGAGTTATTCGCGGCAATGCGGATGGACGAGCCGCCGCTGTTGCTCGATCTACGCGGGGCAACGATGATTGCAAAAACCGGCCCGATCATCGGTGCCAGAGTCGCCGAACACGATTTCCTGCTTGAAGCTGTCGGCGACTGGCCCAAGGATCGGCCTATCGTGACCCTGTGTGCCTGCCCCGAGGATGCCGGTGCAGTGCAGGCGGCGCGCCATCTGCTCGATGCCGGCTATTTGTTCGTAAAGCCGCTACGGGGCGGCTACGAAGCATGGCTGGCGATGCAGGCGAGACTTGGCACGTAGCTTGGGCAGTCCGCCAAGGCGAAGATCAACCGCAGCGACCGACGCTGGCAAATGCCTTTCTGCGCCGCGCTGGCCTCCGGCCTGCACAGTCCGCGCTTTTGCGAGGTACTGGGCCGCCCGACCCGGCCCCTGTTGCCAGCGCCCTGAACAGCCTTAACTGAGCGTACCGTCGAAGGCCAGGTGGCCGTCGATCAGCGTGTAGCGCACGCGGCCCGGAAACTCGAGGCCGAGGAAGGGCGTGTTCTTGCCCTGGCTCTTGAGGTTTTCGCGGCTGACCTTGAATTCGGCCACCGGATCGAAGACGCATATATCGCCCGCCGCGCCCGGAACCAGGCGGCCGGCCTTGACGCCCAGTATGCGCGCCGGGTCCGAGGTCACGCGCGCCAACGCCGTCACCAGCGGCAGCTTCATTTCCTGCGCCCACTTCAGCGTCAGCGGCAGCAGCAGTTCGCGGCCGGTGGCACCGACCTCGGCTTCGTCGAAGGGCATCTGTTTGCCGTCGTCATCGACCGGCGTGTGGTCCGAACACAGCGCGTTGATCGCACCGGAGGCGAGCGCCGTACGCAGCGCATCGCGATCGCGCTGCGAGCGCAGCGGCGGGTCGAGTCGCGCGTGGGCATCGAAAAAGCCGACATCCATCTCGCACAGATGCAGGTGATGAATCGCCACGTCGCAGGTGACCTCAATGCCGGCGGCGCGCGCCGCGGCGATCATGTCGACACCGGCCGCCGATGATATCCGCGTGACATGGACGCGTGCGCCGGTCTCGTTGGCCAGGTGCAGGATGGTGGCCAGGGCGATGGTTTCCGCCGCCACGGGAATCCCGACCAGGCCCAGCCGCGCAGCGACTTCGCCGTCATGGGCGACGCCCTTCCTGGCGAGGAAAGGATCCTGCGCCTGCAGCCAAACCGGGAAGTCGAACGTCGCCGCGTACATCATGGCGCGCAGCAGCACCTGCGTATCGACGATGGCGCGATTGGCCTGGCCGAAGGCGACACAACCCGCCTCCGCGAGTTCCGCCATTTCGGTCAGCGCCTTGCCCTCCAGCTGCACCGTCAGCGCGCCCACCGGGTGCACATGGGCGAAGTCGGGCAGACGCGCGCGATGGGTCAGCATTTCCACCAGCCCCGGCTCGTCCAGCACCGGATCGGTATCCGGCGGGCAGGCGAGCGACGTCACGCCGCCGGCCGCCGCTGCCGCCATTTCGGATTCCAGTGTCGCCCGGTATTCGAAACCCGGCTCGCGCAGGCGCGCCGCCAGATCGACCAGCCCGGGACAGACGATGCAGCCCGTGGCATCCAGCACGCTGTTCGGCTCGAAGCCGGCCGGCGTATCGCCAACGCCGACTATTCGCCCCGCCGCGACGAACACGTCGAGCGGCTTGTCGGTCTTGCTCGCAGGGTCGATCAGGCGACCGTTCTTGATGTGGATCTTCATGCTGCCTCCGCCGGGCCGCCCCAAGGAGGCAGCCAGCCAGCAATACGGAGCGGGTATCGCCCGCGAACCAAAGTCACCCCCGCCCTTGGGGCGGGGGGCGTAGCAGGGACTTCGCGGAGCACTGCTCCGCGCCTGCGCAGCCGGTCGGCTGTGCAAAGCCGACCGTGGACTGGGGGGTGGGCTCTCATGAGTTTCCCGCGAGCATGGCCATGACGGCCATACGGACCGCGATGCCGAAAGTGACTTGCGGCAGGATCACGGCCTGGCCGCCGTCGGCCACCGCGGAATCGATTTCCACGCCGCGATTCATCGGCCCCGGGTGCATGACGATGGCGTCGGGCTTGGCCAGCGCCAGCTTTTCCGGCGTCAGGCCCCAGGACTTGAAGTATTCCTGGGTCGAGGGCAGCAGAGCGCCCTGCATGCGCTCGTTCTGCAGGCGCAGCATCATGACGACATCGACGCCGCGCAGGCCTTCCCGCATGTCGTTGAAGACCCGCACGCCGAGCCGCTCGATGCCGGTCGGCAGCAGGGTCCTGGGCGCGATGACGCGCACTTCGGGCACGCCCAGGGTGGTCAGGGCGTGGATCTGGCTGCGCGCCACGCGCGAATGCAGCACGTCGCCGACGATGGCCACCGTCAGCTGGCTGAAGTCCTTCTTGTAGTGGCGGATGGTGTACATGTCGAGCAGACCCTGCGTCGGGTGTGCATGGCGGCCGTCGCCGGCATTCACGACATGGATGTGGTCGCGCCCGGTAGCGCCCATGTGCTGTGCGATCAGGTAGGGCGCGCCGGAGGAGGCGTGGCGCACGACGAACATGTCGGCGTGCATCGCGGCAAGGTTGTCCGCCGTGTCGAGCAGGGTCTCGCCCTTGTTGGCCGAGGAGGTGTTGATGTTGAGGTTGATGACGTCGGCGGAAAGCCGCTTGGCGGCAATCTCGAAAGTGGTGCGCGTACGCGTCGAATTCTCGAAGAAGAGGTTGAACACGCTTTTGCCGCGCAAGAGCGGAATTTTTTTCACCTCGCGTTCAGCGACTTCTGAAAAGGGCGCCGCGGTATCGAGGATGCGGATCAGCACGTCGCGCGGCAGGCCCTCGATGGTCAGCAGGTGATTGAGTTCGCCGTGTTTGTTGAGCTGCGGATTGCCTGCGCCCATGAAGCTCATTTCTCCATCACCCGGAAGGAGAGTCCGCCGTCGGCGGCCCGCTCCAGCGCCAGCATCTGCGACGCCGGCAGGCTCATGGAATGCGGGCAGAAGGTCGGCGCGATGGGCAGTTCACGGCCGCCGCGATCAGTCAGCACGGCGAGGTCCAGCCTTGCCGGTCGGCCGAAATCGAAGAGTTCGTTCATCGCGGCGCGGATGGTGCGTCCGGTGTAGAGCACGTCATCGACGATGATCACATGCGCGCCCTCGACGTCGAAGGGAATGTGCGAGGCCCTGGTATTGGCGTGCAGCCCGCGCTGATTGAAATCGTCGCGATAGAAGGACACGTCCATCGAGCCGGACGGAATCTTCAGGCCCAGCGCGGCGTGAAGGCGTTCGGCAACCCAGACGCCGCCGGTGTGGATGCCGACCAGCGCCGTAGCCGCGGGATCGACGTGCCCGCGCATGGCCGCGGCGAGGGCGGCGCAAAGTGCTTCGGCGTCAGGCAGCGGCGGTTGCTTGGGCATGGGTCTCGAACCAGCTTTGCAGAATAACGAGTGCGGCTTCGGCATCGACCTGCGCCTTGCGCTCCCGCCAGGAAAGCCCGCGTTGGCGCAGGCTGGCATCGGCTTCCGTCGAACTGAAACGCTCGTCGACGTCATCGACTGGCAGGCGAAAACGGCCACGCAACTGCTTGGCAAAGCGTTCGCAGCGCGCCGTCATTTCGTGCGGGGTGCCGTCATCGTTCAAGGGCCTGCCCACCAGCAGCCTGACCGGCTGCCATTCGGCAATCAGCGCGGCGATCGCGGCGAAGCGGGCATCGTTGGCCTCGGCATCGATCGTGGTCAGCGCGCGGGCCGGTCCGGGCCGGCCGGCGCCCAGCAGGGTACCGAGGGCAACGCCGATGCGCTTGACGCCGAAATCGAAGGCGAGCACCGAACCCTGCTCGTCAGGCATGACCCGCGACCTCGGACAGGTTGGCGAAATCCACGCCGAGCAACTGCATCGCCGCCGGCAGGCGTTCTTCGGGGGGAATGTCGAAGAGGATGGCGGCATCGGCTTCCACCGTCAGCCAGGCATTTTGCGAGAGCTCCCACTCCAGCTGTCCGGCCGTCCAGCCGGCATAACCGAGGCTGACCAGCACCTCGGAAGGCTCGCCGGTGGTGCCCATGGCCTGCAGGATGTCGCGCGAACTGGTCAGTGCGAGGCTTTCGCTGACATTGAGCGACGACTGCCATTGCCCGGCCGGCCGGTGCAGCACGAAGCCGCGATCGGTTTGCACCGGGCCGCCGAAATACACCGGCAGGTTGGCGAAGCGGTGTTCGGCCTGCTCGTCTTCAATGGGAATGCTGACGCGTTCGAACAAGCCGGAAAGCCGCAATTCCATCGGACGATTGACGATGATGCCGATCGCGCCGTCCTCGTTGTGCTCGCAGATATAGGTCAGCGTGCGGGAAAAATTCGGGTCGGCCATGGCGGGCATGGCGATCAGGAAGTGGTTGGCGAGGCTGACGGTTTCCATGGATCTGTCGACATTGTAATCTGTCAGTCCGTTCCCGAGTATTCCTGTTCGCCAATCCATTCTGCCTATCCATGTCCGCCGCCCTCGTCTGGTTCCGTCGCGATTTGCGCAGTTACGATCACGCCGCCCTGCATCACGCCTTGAAAACGCATCGACCGGTGCATTGCGTCTTCGTCTTCGACACGACGATCCTCGATCCGCTGCCGCGCCTTGACCGGCGCGGCGAATTCATACTGCGTGCCGTGGAAGAACTCGCCGCCGCCCTGCGGGCAATGGGCGGCGGCCTGATCGTGCGCCATGGCGATGCGCGGGTCGAAATTCCACGCCTTGCCGCAGAACTCGGCGTCGCCGCCGTGTTCGCCAACCGCGACTATGAACCCGGCGCCATGGCCCGCGACGAGGAGGTCGAACGCCGTCTTGCCAGCACCGACTTTCGCGAATTCAAGGACCAGGTGATCTTCGAGCGCGACGAGGTCAAGACGCAGGGCGGCACGCCCTTTTCGGTATTCACGCCCTACAAGAATGCCTGGCTGAAGCGCCTCGATCCTGCCGACTTGCAGCCCTGGCCGGTCGAGGAATATGCCGCTCATTTCGCGCCGCCGCGGGACGACGCAGCGCTGCCGACACTGCAGCAGCTCGGCTTCGAAGCCACCGATCTCGCCGAACTGAAACTGCCGACGGGCATGAGCGGCGCGCAGGCCCTGTTCCGCGACTTCACCGAACGCATCGACGACTACGCCGCGAGACGGGATTTCCCGGCGGTCAAGGGCACGTCCTACCTATCCGCGCACCTGCGCTTCGGCACCATTTCGATCCGCCAACTTGCTGCCTATGCCCACGCCCAATCCAGCCGCGGCGCCGCAACCTGGCTTGCGGAACTGATCTGGCGCGACTTCTACCACGCCATCCTTTGGCACCACCCGCGCGTCGCCACGCAGTGCTTCAAGCCAGCCTTCGACGCGCTGCGCTGGGACCATGGGCCGGAACTTTTCGCGGCCTGGTGCGCCGGCCGCACCGGCTATCCGCTGGTCGATGCGGCGATGCGCCAGCTGACGCACAGCGGCTGGATGCACAACCGCCTGCGCATGGTCACGGCCTCATTCCTGAGCAAGGACCTGGGCCTCGACTGGCGGCAGGGCGAAGCATGGTTCGCCGAAAAGCTGCTCGATTTCGACCTCGCCGCCAACAACGGCGGCTGGCAGTGGGCCGCCTCCACGGGTTGCGACGCGCAACCCTGGTTCCGCATCTTCAATCCCGTCACGCAATCGGAGAAGTTCGACGCGGAAGGATGCTTCATCCGTCGCTACGTGCCCGAACTGGCCGGCGTGCCGCAAAAGTTCATCCACGCGCCGTGGACCATGCGCGCCGCGCAACAGACTGCCTGCGGCGTCCGCATCGGCCACGACTATCCGCTGCCGGTGGTCGACCATGCCATGGCGCGGACGCGCACGCTGGAAAGATTCAAGGCGGTGCGAGAGTAGCTGCGCGACGTGCAGCCTTGGATTGCCGGTAGTATCGTGACCAGCGCAACTTGCGGAATGCCATGCATCATGAGAGTCATAGTCCAGCGCGTCAGCGAAGCGGCCGTCAGCGTCGGCGGATCCCTGTCCGGCCGGATCGGCCCCGGACTGCTGGTGCTTGCCGGCTTCGAAGAAGCGGACCAGGACGGCGATCTCGACTGGATGGTGCAAAAGCTCCTGCGCCTGCGCATCTTCGCCGACGACGCGGGCGTCATGAATCGCTGCGTAACCGAGACCGGCGGCGAAATTCTGGCGGTATCGCAATTCACCCTGTATGCATCGACCAAAAAGGGCAACCGACCCTCCTGGGGGCGCGCCGCGCGCGGCGAGGTTTCGCAGCCGCTGTTCGAACGCTTTGTTGCCCGCCTGACGACAGCATCGGGGCGTCCCGTGGCCAGCGGTGTTTTCGGCGCCGACATGCAGGTCAGCCTGGTGAATGACGGCCCGGTCACCATCGCCATCGATTCGAGGAACCCGGAATGACCAAAGCCACCCCGCCCACCGGCCCGCTCGGACAGATCCTCGCCCTGATGGCGGGTGTGATCATGCTCGTCCTCGGCTTCATGTTCTCGATCGTGCTGCTCGCGGTGTTCGTCGCCGTCGGGCTGATGCTGGGCGCATGGTTCTTCTGGAGAACGCGCCACCTGCGCAAGGCCATGCGCGAAGCCGGACCCATGAGAAACCCACCGGCGGAGGGCGACGTGATCGAGGGCGAGGCGGTCATCATCGAGGAATACCGGGTCAGCGGAAAGCCTGTCCTGCCGGACGATGCACGCAAGCCCTAGGCGGCATAGCCCGTCATGAAAAAGCCCTGCCCGTTCTGCAACCTGCCCGCCGCCCGCATCCTCGGCGGCGACGACCTGGCCCTGATCGCCAGCGATGGCTTCCCCGTGGCGCCCGGCCATGCGCTGATCATTCCACGCCGCCACATCGGATCCTTCTTCGAAACCACCGCCGCCGAGCGCGCCAGCCTGCTGCAACTGCTCGCCCGGGCCAAGGCCATCATCGATGCGGAGTTCGGCCCCGATGCCTACAACATCGGCATCAACAACGGTCCGGCCGCCGGGCAGACCGTGGCACACCTGCACATCCACCTGATCCCGCGCTACGCCGGCGATAGCGCCGCCCCGCGCGGCGGCGTGCGCTGGGTGCTGCCGGAGAAGGCGAAGTACTGGCCATGACGCGCGACGGGGATTCCGGCCTTATGCAGATTTGGTCGATGGCAGAATGAGGATCATTGGACGCGTCACGATCCCGGACAAGGAGCTCGTATGCGAATCACCGTAATTACGCCGCACTTCGTACGGCTCTTTCTGGCCATACTGTCAGTAGGTGCTGCCGCTGCCGATGCGGCAGAAATCAAGGTCATTGCGGCGAATGCGGTGAAGGACTCGCTGACCCCAATAGCCGCATCCTTCGAGAAAGCCAGCGGGCACAGGGTGACGGTTGCATGGGGCGGCACCGAAGCAATCTTCAAGCGGATCGCCAGTGACGATGTCTTCGACCTGGTTCTCATTGCAGGCCCGGGCATCGATCGGCTGATCACTGATGGCAAGCTCGTGCAGGGCAGTCGTGCCGACTTCGCCAGGTCCGGCGTCGGCGTCGCCGTACGCAGCGGTCTTCCCAAACCCGACATCTCGAGCAGTGAATCCGTAAAGAACGCCGTTCTCGCCGCCGGATCGGTAGCCTACTCATCCGGCCCCAGTGGCTTCTACCTCGCGGAGCTTTTCAAACGACTGGGTATCGCCGAGCAGGTCAGGGACAAGACGAAGCAACCGGCGTCAGGAGTGCAGGTGGGCGAACTCCTCGCTCGCGGCGAGGCGGATCTCGGATTCCAGCAAATAAGCGAACTGCTGCACGTCAAAGGCATCGATTATCTGGGGCCGCTCCCGGCAGACATCCAGAACGTCACCATCTACGCAATCGGCCTTCATGCCTCATCCAAGGTGCCCGACGCGGCAAGGGCGTTGATCAAGGCGCTCGTCGCGCCTGATGCGGGCCAGATCATCAGGCAAAGCGGCATGGATCCGCCGTGATGCATTCCAGTCACGGCCAATCATCCAACCATCCGACCTTTCTGCCGTCCAGATATGCAGCCCGAAGACCTGGAATTGCTCGTTTCAAGAGCGATGCCGTTCGGCAAGCACAAGGGCACGATCATTGCCGATCTGCCGGGCAATTACCTGAACTGGTTCGCCCGCGAGGGGTTTCCTCCGGGTGAAATTGGTCGTCTGCTGGCGTTGATGCAGGAGATCGACCACAACGGCCTCAAAGACCTCTTGAAACCGCTGCGGCAAAGTTCAGAGCATGAATAGCGAATGCGGTTAGACATCGTTGCCTCTGGCGAGACGGTGGGTCAACTTCTAAACTGAATCAATGTGCAATCGATACGTTTCACCGGATCAAGCGGCCATAGAGCGGTACTGGCACATCGGCCGGGATAATCAGCCGCGCTGGGCAGAGGAGATTTTTCCGCGCGCCTCGGGTCCGTTCGTGCGCAGCGCCGGCAGCGTGTCAGAGCGCCAACCTATCGTCGGACAGTGGGGCCTGATCCCGTGGTTCGCAAAAACAGCCAGGCTGGCTTACTCGACCAACAACGCGCACTGCGAGGAAGTCGCAAACGAGGCTTCCTATAAAAAACCATGGCTGCATTGGAAGCGCTGCATCATTCCGGCCTGGTCCTTCGATGAGCCGTGCTGGGAGAGCGGGCGCAATGTCTGGTGGACCTTCCGTCGTGCGGACCGACCACCGTGGGCGCTGGCGGGCCTGTGGAACAATCGGGGCTGGCGATGTCGATGCCTGGTTTAATGGCTCCGTGGATGACGCGGCGGAGTTGCTGCGTGTGCCGCCGATCGATGTAGTCGAGGCCGGGCCGAAATAGTTTCCGGGGTCACGCGCGTCTTGTCGCCAAGTCGGCACACCACCTTGATCGGTTGCTCTATCTCCCGGTACGGCCAACCGCTCCCGTGCATCGCCCCCGCAGCCACTTGAGTGGCCGCTTCACCCGGATACCTGCCCGCCTGCCCTCCGCGCGGCGAGTTCGTCCTCGATGATCGCGGCCTCTTCGTTCAGGTAATCGAAGAAGGTCCGCGCGACGACCGACAATTGCTTGCCCTGCGGATAGACGACGTACCAGCGGGCATCGATCGGCAGGCCCTCGACGTCGAGGATTGCCAGCTTGCCCTGTGCCGGCTCGCTCATCAGCGCATGCTCGGAAAGAACCGAGACGCCCAGCCCGCCGCTGACCGCCCACTTGATCGCCTCGTTGCTGCCGAGTTCCATGCGCAGCCGGACCGCGTGGCCGTGCTGCGCGAACAGGCGCTCGACGGCGATCCGGGTACCGGACCCCGGCTCGCGCACCACCATGCGCTCGGCGGCGAACCGCGCGAGCGGGATGCGTCGCTCGCCCGCCAGCGCGTGGCGGGTAGGCGCGATAGCGACCAGCGGGTTGCCGAGCAGGTCGTGGCGCTCGATCGCGAGCTGCTCGGGCGGCACACCCATGATGTAAAGGTCGTCGAGGTTGCCGGCGAGCCGGTCGAGGACCTGGTCGCGGTTGAGCACGTGCAGCGCCACCTCGACGTCGGGAAAGTGCTCGCAAAACGTCCCGAGCAGGCGCGGGATGAAATACTTGGCGGTGGTCACGATCGAGACGCTGAGCCGCCCCCGGGTGAGGCCCTGCAGGTCGGCGACCGCCATCTCGAAGCGCGACCAGCCCTCGGTCAGGTCGCGGCAGGTCTTCTGCAGCTCGCGGCCGGCTTCGGTAAGGTGGATCTTCTTCCCGATTTGCTCGAACAGCGGCAGGCCGACGCTTTCGGTCAGCTGCCGGATCTGCGTCGACACCGTCGGCTGGACGACGTGAAGTTCCTCGGCGGCACGCGTGAAGCTGCCGTGGCGGGCGACCGCCTCGAACAGGCGGAGCTGGTTCCAGGTGACTCGCATCGGGACATACCATTGACTTTTATGAATGGTTTTTATCAAATTAATTCATATTGGTCAATGAACTAGCTGCGGGGTGAACCCCTCGAAGCATTACGTGACGTTCGTGAAGCACCGCGACGCACGCTTTACTCAAACCCGCTAACAATGAAGGAGATTCAAATGCGCAAGTTCGTAATGCCCCTCGCAGTCCTGGCCCTGATTTCCACCGGCGCAATCGCCGGCACGAAGACCTCCGACGGAATCGAGGTTCGGGACTGGGCGGCGATCGACAAGGACCGTGACCACCTCGTCTCACCCCAGGAGATGGAGAAGTACCTCAAGGATCAGTGGGAAAAGAACAAGCAGGCGTCCAAATCGTGGCCGCCGCTGTCGCGCGCCAGCTGATCGGCTCGACCCGGCCGCGGCCGGCCGTCGCCGGATTCACACCGGCAACCGGCGCGGCCCGGGAAGGCCTCCCAGGCATTCCACTGTTTGCAGAGGCCGAAACAGAGATGTCAGGACTTTTCGGTGTCGCTCGTGCGACCCCTGCTCCTCGTGACCAACTCGAATTATTTTCGAATTCGAATTGACTCCTGGCCATTAATGACGAACAGGTGCTAAAGGAATCCAACGGAACTGGATTACTTAATAATCCATTACAAAACAATTTGTTGGCGCGCTCGGCGGGGATCGAACCCACAACCCCTGGCTTCGGAGGCCAGTACTCTATCCATTGAGCTACGAGCGCAGATTAGTCGTTGCGACTAAGTGAGGACACTATTCATTTTATCGCGCCCTGTGCGTATGACCACTTGGCGGTCAGTACTCCATTATTGAATCAGGACGGCGCGAGGGGGCGAAGCATAACCCGTTCGGCAGGTGGCGTCCATTGCAGGACGGGTGGATCCGCTATAATCGCGCGCTCTGTCCGAAATCCCGGGAAGGCTGCCATGGTCCATTTGAATGTCCGAACGCTCGCCGCGGCGAGTGCGCTTGTTCTCTCCGTTTCCGTGTTCGCGATGGGCGCACGCCCGGCTGGTGACGAGGAATCAGCCAACAAGCGTATTTCTCCCGTGGCCCGTGTCGAACTCGCCGCGGCCGCTCCCGCTGCTGCCGGTAGTCGCAGCGGAGAACAGCTCTACAAGGCCATCTGCGGCGCCTGCCATGAGGCCGGTGTCGCCGGCGCCCCCAAGACCGGCGACAAGGCTGCCTGGGCGCCGCGCATCGCGCTGGGTCTGGATGGCTTGCTGAAGTCGGCGACCGCCGGCAAGAACGCGATGCCGCCCAAGGGCGGATCGGATGCCAACGAAGTCGAACTGGCGCGCGCCATCGTCTATATCACCAACAAGTCCGGCGCAAGCTTCAAGGAACCCGCGGCGAAGTAAGCCCGCCGCTCCGATGCAAACAAAGGGACCCCTGCGGTCCCTTTGTCATTATGTCCGCGCGAGAGGCGCGGACGGTATCCCCTGACGGGATTACGCGGGTTTGCCGGCCAGCATGGCGCGCAGGGCGCTGGCCTTGGCGCGCGCGGTGTCGGCATCCGGCACGGTGTTCCCCTGCTTTAGCGCCTGCTGGGCCGCTTCGCCCATTTCGGCGATGAAGCGCGAGGGTTCGCGCGGCATCCATTCGCGGCCCTGCTTGCGCCGTTCGCACCAGGTCACGGTCAGGCTGGCCTGGGCGCGCGTGATGCCGACATACATCAGCCGCCGCTCCTCCTCCAGCTTGGCCGCCTCGAGCGAGTCGCGATGCGGCAGCAGGCCTTCTTCGACGCCGACCAGAAACACATGGCGAAATTCGAGACCCTTGGCCGCGTGCAGGGTGGCGAGCTGCACGGCGTCCTGCTCGCCCCCGTCCTTCTCCAGCATCGACAGCAGCGCCACGGACTGCGCCAGCTCGAGCAGGTTCTTTCCTTCCTCCTCGCCCTTCCTGCCCAGCCACTCGACGAAGTCGCAGACGTTGGCCCACCGGCTTTCCGACTCGCGCACTTCCGAGGATTGAAACAGCCAGCTCTGGTAGCCGATCGCGTCGATCAGGTCGTTCAGCACGCGGCCAGCCGGCTCCTTGGCGGCGCGCGCTTCGATGCGCCCGATGAAGTCGCCGAACTCGCGCAATGCCGTGCGCGGCTTGACGTTGAGCTCGGCATCCAGCCCCGGCGCCCAGATGCTGGCGAACAGGCTCTGGTGGCTGCGCCCGGCGGCGCGGCCGAGCCCTTCCAGCGTGGTGCCGCCGATGCCGCGTTTGGGCGTGGTCACGGCGCGGATGAAGGCGGGATCGTCCGCCGGGTTGGCCAGCAGACGCAGGTAACAGGTGATGTCCTTGATCTCGGCGCGATCGAAGAAGGATTGTCCGCCGGAGATGACATAGGGAATCCGCTGCGCGCGCAGTTGCTGCTCGATGGCGCGCGCCTGGTGGTTGCCGCGGTAGAGGATGGCGTAATCTGTGAACTTGGTGCGCCGCTCGAAGCGGTGCGCCGAGAGGCGCGAGCCGACCCACTCGGCTTCGTGGTCGCCGTCGCGGCAGGTCTGGATGTGGATCGCGTCGCCCTGGCCGTGCTCGGACCAGAGCTTTTTCTCGAAGAGCTTGGGGTTGTTGGCGATCAGCGTGTTGGCGGCCTGCAGGATGCGCGCCGTCGACCGGTAGTTCTGCTCCAGCTTGACCACCTTGAGGCTCGGGTAGTCGTCCTTCAGCAGGCGCAAGTTCTCGCTGTCGGCGCCGCGCCAGGCGTAGATCGACTGGTCGTCGTCGCCGACGGCGGTGAAGGAATCGCGCCCCTGGGTCAGCAGTTGCAGGAGGCGGTACTGAGCACGATTGGTGTCCTGGTATTCGTCCACCAGCACATGCCAGAGCCGGTTGCGCCAGCGCTGCGCGACCTCGTCGTGCTCGGCGAAGAGCTTCACAGGCAGGCGGATCAGGTCGTCGAAATCGACGGCCTGATAGGCGCGCAGGGTGCGCTCGTAATCGGCGTAGAGCTGCGCCGCGACGGCTTCGATCTCGTCCGCCGCCGCCTGCTGCGCCGCGGCCGGTTCGACCAGCTGGTTCTTCCACAGCGAGATGCGCGATTGCAGGACGCGCAGCCGGCCCTTGTCGACATTGCCCGCCAATTCCTGGAACAGCGCCGTGGTGTCGGCTGCGTCGAGGATCGAGAAACCCGGCTTCAGACCGACCTTCGCCGCCTCCTGACGCAGGATGCGCACGCCGAGGGCATGAAAGGTGCTGACGATTACGCCGTCGGCGCGCCCGCCGATCAGCTTGCCGACGCGCTCCTTCATTTCCTTCGCCGCCTTGTTGGTGAAGGTGATGGCGGCGATGTGCGAGGGCGCGACGCCGTAATCTTCGATCAGCCAGGCGATCTTGTGCGTGATGACGCGGGTCTTGCCCGAGCCGGCGCCGGCCAGCACCAGCAGCGGGCTGTCGAGATGGCGCACGGCCTCGAGTTGGGCGGGGTTCAGTTTGACCATGGAGGGCGTTCAGGGCGCCGTAGCGCCAGCACCGACTTTTGAGGTCGGCGCAGCAAATGGCAGGGGGCGCTGCGCTTACTTGAGCGCGCCAAAAACCTTCTGCGCCATTGCGCCTGCGGCGCCGAGCGGATCCTTGCGGATCGCCTTTTCCTCTTCGGCCATCATCAGGTACAGGCCGTCCAGCGTTTTCTGCGTCACGTAGTTCTCGAGCTGCGCATCCTCCTCGCGCACCAGGCCATAGCTGGCCGCCTTGCCGGCGAGCTGGTCGTACTTCTTTGCCACATTGACCTTGGCCATGGCAGTCTTCACCATGGGCTTGAATTTCTCCGTCAGCGGACCGGAGGTGGTGCGGCGGAAATACTGTGTCGCGGCATCGTCGCCACCCGTCAGGATGCCCTTGGCATCTTCCACCGACATCTGCTTGATCGAATTCACCAGCAGGGTCTTGGCTTCCGGCACTGCCGCTTCGGCGGCACGGTTCATGGCGGTGATCAGTTCATCGGCCTTCTTGCCCATGCCCAGGCCGCGCATCACGCTTTCGACCTTCTGCACGCTCGGCGGCAGGGGAATCTTCACTTTCGAATTGCCCAGAAATCCGTCCTTCTTGCCCAGCAGATCCACCGCCTTGCCGGCGCCCTGCGTCAGGGCTTCCTTGAGGCCGCCGCTGGCGTCTTTCCCCGAAATGTCGGCAAGGCCGATGGCATGGGCGGAGGCGGCCAGCAGCAGGGCGGCGAAGAAGGAGAGTGTCAAGCGCATGTCAGGAACCCCTTGGCAAATTTCGATGGGCGGTGGCCGTGTCTGTTGCCCGCCATTATTGCATTAGCCTTGCCCGCCGTCAGCAGCGAAATCGACACTCTGGTATCGGCAGCCAATACCTTGCGTGGCAGGCGCTGCGCCTTTTCCGTTTTCGGTTTACCCTGTGGCGGTCTGAATGCATTCTGGGATGGCCTTCACTCAGGAGAACGCCATGAAAACCCCGCACCACGCGCTTCCACTGCTGCTCACGATTCTGTTGGCGGCGGCCGCCCTGTTCCATGGGCCCATCGCCCCGCCGGCCGGCTATCACGATTTCGCCGACCAGAAACATGTGTTCGGCATTCCCCACTTTGCAGATGTCATCTCGAACCTCGGCTTCGCCGCGGTAGCCCTGTGGGGTTGGATCAAGCTCGCGCCGGCAAGCCGGCATGCGGAAATTCAGGCGGGCTGGGCCGGCTACCGCCTGTTCCTGATCGGACTGTTCCTGACCGCGCTGGGCTCGTCCTGGTACCACCTTGCACCTGACAATGCCAGCCTAGTCTGGGACCGCCTGCCCATAGCCCTGGCCTGCGGCGGACTGCTGGCCGGCGTCCGCGGCGACGTTCAGCGCCGGGACAGCCGCCGCATCGCCGCCTGGCTCGCACTCGCCGCCATCGTCAGTGTCGCCTGGTGGTACTACACGGACCTGTCGGGCCAGGGTGACCTGCGCCCCTATCTCCTGCTGCAGGTCCTGCCCATCCTGCTGATCCCGCTCTGGCAATGGACTTGCCAGGCGCCGGCCGCCGACCGCCTGGCCTTTGGCGCCGCCCTGGCACTCTATGTCGTCGCCAAGTTCGCCGAACTCAACGACCACGAAATCGCCGCCGCGCTGGGCGTCGTCAGCGGCCATACCCTCAAGCACCTGCTCGCCGGCGGCGCGGCGGCGCTGATCGTCGGGCGACTGGCGGGCAGGGTGCGGGCCCCGGTCAGTGCTTGCGCCGGTGCATGTCCGCCAGCGCCGCCATCAGCCATGAACGCATGCCGATGACAATGGTGTAGGGGCGGCGCTGCTCGGCCGGCAGCTTCTGGTCGGCCAGGTGCTGGTTGGAAAAATCCTGGCCGATGCGCATCAGGCGCTCGCGAAAGGAATTGGCCAGGCCACGGCCAATTTCGCCATGCACCACCATCAGCATTTCCGATTCGCCGTCGAAGCCACCGGCGAAGTAGTCGTGCAGCACCTCCTAGCGGAAGAACCCCATCACGGGCCCCTGCGGCAACCAGCGAAAGCCCTTGGCCACCTTCAGCCGGTAGCGGTTGCCGGGGCGCAGGTCGATGATGCCGATGCGATCCAGCTGCGTCAGCGCCTTGACCAGTTTCGCCTCGCTCAGGTCGTAGGTAGCCAGGATCTCTTCGGCCGGCACCTGGCTGATGACGCAGATCGCCACCACCAGCAGCGTGCGGTCGGCCACCACCGCCTTCTCCTGCGCCAGCGTCAGCTCCAGCATGAGGGGCGCGGTATCGGCGACGCGGCGGGCGAGGTCGGCGAAGTCGAGGTTGATGATGCGGCAGATGTCGTCGATGCGCGACAGCGGCATGTCGCCATCTTTCGAGAACATCCGCTTGACGCTGGATTCGGCCATGCCGAGGCGCGCGGCGACCACGGCATAGGTGACGCCGGCGGCCTTGAGTTCGCTCTTGAGCTGCGCAATCAGATCGGCAGTAGTACTCATGACATTGGCAATCCAGGAGAAAAGTATCTGAAAACGATACTACAAGTCGAAACAATTAACACATCGTCGCCCTTGCTTGTACCGGCAAGCCGCCGCGTCCAGGATGCAGCCGTCAACCGACACAAGACCAAGGAGAACAACATGGAAAACACGGTACGCATCGTTCAACGCGACACGGGCGCCTGGCGCACGCAGGTCTGGATTTCATTCGGCATCGCCGTGCTGGTCTGCGGCACCGGCCTCGCATGGCTGCCCGGCAACGACCTCGACCGCGCCTTCATGGTCATGGGTTATTTCTTCTGCCTCTCCTCGGCTTTCGTGCTCGCCAAGTACGTGCGCGACAACGCCATCGCACCCTCCGACACGCCGCTGTGGTCCATGGTCGTGTGGGGCGGCTTCGCCCTGTCGATGGCGCTCACTGCGTGGGGTCTGTGGCGCATGGAAATCAACCCGACCTGGAAAGCCTACCTGGTGGTGAGCTGGCTCTACCTGATCTCGTCGGCCTTCACCCTGGCCAAGACCCTGCGCGATGCCTACGAGGCCGATCGCCTCGAGCGCAGCCAGGACGTCGCCATTGCCGCGCCGGCCGCCGATTCCGCCGCCGCGGCCAACCACTGAAACACGACAAGGAGACCATCATGACAAATCATGCTTCCCGCCGTCGCGCCCTGCGCGCCCTGATCGGCCTGTCCCTCGCCCCCGCCGCCGCCCTGCTGGCCGTTCCGACTCATGCCCACGGCGGCGCCGCGGACGCCAGCGCCGCCTCCAGCCTTTCGCTCTCGCTGCCGGTCGCCGTGCTGAGCGCCGCGCCCGTGATGATTCTGAGCGCCGGCGCCATGCTCACCGTGGTCGCGGTCGAGGCCTCCGCCACGGGCACCGTGTGGCTGCTGCGCCGCGTTTCCGACGGCGCCACCGCCAGCCTGCATTTCAGCGGCGAGGCCGCCGCCGCATCGCTGGTCGTGGCGGGCACCGCGATTTCCGTGACCGCCATCGCCGCCGGCTGGCTGCTCTCGGTCGCCGGCGAGGTGATCTGCCTGGTGCCCAATGCGCTGGGCGAGTCGCTGCTCTACAACGAGAGGATACGGTGATGAACCTCCCGAGCAAGATCAGGCGCGCCCTGTGCGCTGCGCTGGCCGTGGCGCTGCTGGCCGGCTGTTGCGGCCTGGCGTTCGCCGGACAGAACTGCGAACCGCGCCGGCCCAGCCTGGAATCGATCAGGCGCGACCTCGCGCTGGCGGCCAGCGTTGCCGATCAACTCGACGAGATGGCAAGGCGCGACGGTACCCGGGTCGTGCTGATCGCCCGCGCCGGGCAGGACCTGAGCCAGCACAGCCTGCGCTATTCGCACCTGGGATTCGCCTATCGCGACGAGGCGGCACTGAATGGCCGCGGCGCCTGGCGCGTGGTGCACAAGCTCAACCAGTGCGGCAGCCGCCAGAGCACGCTGTACCGCCAGGGCCTCGCCGAATTCTTCGGCGACGGCCTGCACCTGCACGAAGCCGGCGGCGTGGTGCTCAAGCCCGACATGGCGGCGCGCATGGCGGAGCGGCTCAAGGACGACCGCGTCCTCGGCGCGCTGCACGAACCGCGCTACAACATGCTCGCCTATCCGTGGTCCGGCCCTTACCAGCAGAGCAACCAGTGGGCGAGCGAAACCCTGGCCATGCTGGCGGACCCCGCGGTCGTCAGCCGCGAGTCCGCCCGCAACTGGCTGCGCGCGCACGACTACCGGCCGACCACACTGCAGATCGATCCGCTGAAGCGGCTGGGCGCGCGCGTCGCCACCGCCCACATCAGCTTCGATGACCATCCCTTCGGCCGACGCATGGCCGGGCAGATCGACACCGTCACGGTGGACTCGGTATTCGCCTGGATGGAGCGCGCCGGCCTCGGCAATGCGCCGCTGCGGTTGCGCACGCTGCCGCCCGATCGCGTGCCGCGCCGCAGCGTGACCGACACCTGAGCCTGACATCATGGACCTCACCATCCGTCATTCCTGCGACAATATGTCATCGCTGCGGAGCGCCCCAACCCAACGTCCGAGGAATTCCCGATGAGTACCCAATCCGGCCTGCTGCGCGCCCGCCGCTTCGCCCCCCTGTTCGTCACCCAGTTCCTCGGCGCACTCAATGACAACGTGCTGAAGAACGCAATGGTCGTGCTGCTGACCTTCCAGGCAGCGAGTTGGACCACGATCAAACCCGAGTTGCTGGCCAATCTCGCGGCGGGCATCTTCATCCTGCCCTTCTTCCTGTTTTCGGCGACGGCGGGACAGCTCGCCGACAAGTACGACAAATCGCGCCTGGCGCAACTCGTGAAGCTGCTGGAGATAGCCATCGTGCTGGTGGCAGGTGTGGGCTTCCTGCTGCACAGCCTGGCCGTGCTGTTCGCCAGCCTGTTCCTGCTCGGCCTGCACTCCACGCTGTTCGGCCCGGTCAAGTACGCCATCCTTCCGCAGCACCTGAAGAGCGAGGAACTGGTCGGCGGCAATGCACTGATCGAGGCCGGCACCTTCGTCGCCATCCTGCTCGGCACGCTCCTCGGCGGACTGCTCGCCGGTAGCGGCAACGGCACGACATGGATCACCGGCGCCGGACTTGCCATCGCTGTCGGCGGCTACATTGCCTCGCGCTCGATTCCCGCCGCCGTGCCGCCGGCGCCGACTTTGGCCATCAGCGCCAATCCGCTGACCGAGACCTGGCGCAATATCAACTTCGCCCGCGAGAACCGGACGGTCTTCCTTTCCATCATGGGCATCTCCTGGTTCTGGCTGTTCGGCGCGCTGTTCCTCGCCCAGTTCCCGGCCTATACGAAGAACGTGCTGGGCGGCAGCGAGACGGCGGTGACGCTGCTATTGGCGACCTTTACCTTTGGCATCGGCGCTGGCTCCCTGCTTTGCGAAAAGCTCTCGGCGAAACGCATCGAGCTGGGCCTGGTGCCGCTGGGCTCGATCGGCCTGACGCTGTTCGCGCTCGATCTCGCGCTGGCCTCGCCCGCCGTGCCATCGCCTTCGCCGCTGGGTGCGATCGGCCTGCTCACCTACGACCAGACCTGGCGCGTGCTGCTCGACCTGGCTTTGATCGGCATCTTCGGCGGCTTCTTCATCGTGCCGCTCTACGCCCTGGTGCAGCAGCGCTCCAATCCCGAACACGGCGCACGCATCATCGCCGCCAACAACATCATGAACGCGCTGTTCATGGTGGTCGGTTCGCTTGCAGCCGCCGGCATGCTCGCCGCCGGCCTGACGATACCCATGCTGTTCGCCGTCGCGGCGATCTGCAACGCGGCCGTGGCCCTGTTCATCTACGGCCTGGTGCCGGAGTTCCTGCTGCGCTTCATCGTCTGGATGCTGATCCACACGGTGTATCGCCTGCGCGTGGAGAACCTCGAGCAAGTGCCGGACGAGGGGCCGGCCGTGATCATCTGCAACCACGTCAGCTTCGTCGATCCGCTGGTGATCATGGCGGCCTGCCCGCGGCCGATCCGCTTCGTCATGGACCACCATATCTTCCGCTGGCCGGTGATGAACTTCGTCTTCCGCAGCAGCAAGGCCATCCCGATCGCCCCGGCAAAGGAAGATCCGGCGATGTTGGAAAGCGCCTTCGAGGAAGTCGGCAGGGCGCTCGATGCAGGCGACCTGATCGGCATCGTCCC
>VEPA01000039.1 GCA_012026675.1 Betaproteobacteria bacterium
CGGCTTGTTCTCTGCTGTCGCGATTTCTGTCGCGACACGCAGTTCCGCGTCGAACTTTTCCTTGACCTTCATGTGGTCCGAGTAGGCACTGCGTTGCAGGGATTTCTGCACGGCATCAAGACTGCCGCTAGCGTTGAGCCAACCCCATAGCAGTATCAACAGACCGATGACAAGAAGCGCCGGTGATTTCTTCGTATAGACCATTAGTCATTCCTCCCTTGCCGCATGCCGGGAAGTATCCCGCCCAGGAATACCATCCGCGACCAGCCTCTAGCGCATAAACGACACCAGACACGCCGGGCGCCTCTGGTGTGCAAATCCTGAGAACGCGATGGGCGCTTACTCCATCGGCAGCTTGCGTGCCTTCCAGTCGGGGACCCCATTACGGTACCAGTGCACGTTCTTGTAACCTGCCTTGGCCATCACGACAGCCGCCTTGTAGGACTTCCAGCAGGTGCCGGAATTGCAGAATACGACGTAGTCCTTGCTCTTGTCGGCGATTTTGCTCATGTCATATTTGTCCTGGGCCGCATCGAAGCTGACGTCCTTCGCGCTCTTCTCCGGATCGTAGGGCACCGAGATGGCACCCTTGATGGTGGCCTCGGCAAACTCGTTGGCCCTGCGCGTGTCGATCAGCACCGCGCCCTTTGCTTGCAGGTCCTGCACCGCCTTGGCCTCGATCAGCTTGACGCCGGCGGGCGCGGCACTTGGAGTTTCCTGAGCGCACACGGCGGCGCTGGCCACCAGGAAAATGAAACCGACGAGCGTAATGAATGCCTGCTTGATGGTACGCATGATTCTCCTCCTCCTTGTATGCGAACCGCGGCGGGCGCCGCGGAACAGTGAACGCATCGGTACTCACGCTTGACTATTGGCTGTCATTTGGCGCCGCCCGTTATCAAACTACGGAACGGCAAGCCCTGAATCGAAGTTTTCAATCTATACGTAAATTTTTCATATGTCCATGCCGGCGCCCTGCGCAACACGGACCACGGTCACGCTGCACGGCGCCTCGGCTGCCACGCGTGAAGATACGCTGCCGAGGAATCGTCTCATACCCGAGCTGCCGCGCGCGCCGATGATGATGTGATCGGCATGGCTGGCGCGGGCGTGTTCGATCACCCGGGCTGGCACGACGCTGCCTTCGAGCACATGAAAGCGCAGGCGCTCCTGCGGCAGGCCCAGTGGCTGCGCCCAGTGGTGCAGTTCAATCAGCCGTTGCATGTGCAGCCCGCGCATGATCTCCGCGCCTTCTTCCTGCTCGGTGAGCAGCGAGGGCGGCAGCACATTGATGCAGCTCACACGCCAGTGCCGCTCGCCGCCGATAACGTGTCGCGTCGCGTCTCGCAGGGCCTGGAACAGTGCCTCGCTTTTGCAGTCGGTATCGATGGCGACCAGCACATGCGGCGCCAAAGCCAGGTGTGCGGTTGGCGACTTGTGCGGTGGCAGTGCAGAAGTCAGCGCCGCCAGCCACCGGCCGGCAGCCACCAGAAGGCCAGCGCGTTTGGTACGGACGCCGCGTGCCGTCAGGGCCACCTGGTCAGGGTGCATCAGGTCGTGCGCCACTTGTGCCGCCGTGGCATAGCGGGCCTCGGCATGCACTTCAAGACAGTGCAGGATGACTTCCTGCAGCCACTCGGGAATGGCGCCGACAACGCAGCGCGGCGGCAGGGGATCGAAATAGAGGCGGCGACGCAGTCCTGTCATGCTTGCCGGATCGCCGAAGGGCAGGCGACCGGTTGCCAGCAGGTAAAGGATCACCCCAAGCGAGAAAACGTCGCTGCGCGGATCGCCGCGCACACCAGTAATCTGCTCCGGCGAGATGTAAGCGGGGGTGCCCAGCGACTTGCCGGATTCCGCGGCGGCAAGATCGGGAAGGTGGCCGTGAAAGGCCAGCCCGAAATCGACCAGTGCCGCCTGGCCGTTCTCGCGCAGGATTACATGTGAGGGTTTGAGGTCGTGGTGCACCACGTCCTGACGATGCAAGTCATGCAGAGCCGATGCCAGGATCGCGCCAAGGCGTGCAACTTCTTCGGCCGGCAGCGGCGCGGCGGCGGCATATTCGGCGAATGAAGGGCCGGCGATGTGCTCCATCACAAGATAGGGACCGAAATCGCTTTCGCCACTGGCGAGCAGTCGCGGCACATGAGGTCCCTCGACACGTCCGAGTATCATCTGTTCGACCTCGAAGCCGGCATAGCAGGCAGGGTGGCTGCCGAAGTCCAGCTTCGGCAGTTTCAGCAAGCCTGGCTGGCCGCCGTCGATTGGCGCGACGCGATAGAGCACGGCCATGCCGCCTTCGCGCAGTTTTTCCTGCACGCCGTAGGCAGCGATCTTCGTTCCGGATTTGAGATGCGCGGCGCTCTCCACTCATTCCCCTCTGTACAATCTTGCCGCCAGCCGTTCCGGCAATCCGGCAGCGATGATCTTGCGCGCAGCCGTCATGTGATCGTAGGGCACGCGGAAAAATGTCAGCCTGCGCTCTTCTTCATCGTAAAGCGCATAAGCCGCCGCGTTGTTGCCGTCGCGCGGCTGACCGACGGAACCGGTGATTGCCAGCCAGCGTCGCCGGGCGGCCAGCGGAATCGGTACGCCGGGAACCGGCTGAAACCGGGCCACGCCGCTACCCGCCTGGAAGAACAACGACGGCTGATGCACGTGCCCGGAAAAGATTTCCGCGGCCTGCGCGGCATCCATGCTGCGTGCGGCCTGCAAACTGCTGCTGATGTAATTCCAATTCCCCGGCTCATCGGCACCGGCATGAACAAACAGAAGATCGTTGCGGCGAGCAGTGAATGGCAGGGAAGCGAGGAAATCGCGCTCGGCGGCACTCAGTTGGGCACGTGTCCAGTAGATTGCCTCGCGGGCGACATGATTCATGTCCTCGCACAAACCTCCCAGCGCCGACTCGTCGTGATTGCCCCTTACCAGTAGCGCGCCCCTGGTCGCGTAGTCGGCCAACAAATTGAGGCAGGCAACGGGGTCGGCGCCATAGCCCACCAGGTCCCCGGTAAATGCATAGAGACCGGCACCTTCCCGCTCGGCATGACCCAGGCAGGCCCGCAAGGCCTCCAGATTGGCATGGATGTCGGCGAGAACCGCAACTTTCATGAACGAAAATCCTGTAAGTTTGCCCAACGCGGACTGGGAGCCTGAATCAGGCACATTGATTTCATCATCACCGCAGGTGATTTGCAATGCGGCGCAAAGCGCGAAACAATGCGCCGAGTTGGTCTAAGGACATATACACTTAAAATCAAGCATGTGACATAGGAGAGATCGATTCGATGAATACAACCCGCAGAACCGTACTCAAGGGCGCCACTGCCAGTGGCGCGCTGGCTGCCCTTATCGGCGCCGGCGCCTTGCGACCGACGCACGTACTGGCCGCCGAGTGGAACAAGGCCGCCTTTGAAGCCAAGGACACGGCCGGCGCACTCAAGGGGATAGGCGCCGGAACGCCGGTCGAGAGTAAGGACCTGATTCTCAAGGTCCCCGACATCGCCGAAAACGGCGCTGTAGTGCCGGTCGACGTCATCAGCAACATTCCCAAGACCACTTCGATTGCAATCCTGGTCGAGAAGAATCCACAACCGCTTTGCAGCGAATTCGATTTTGCCAATGGCGCAATGGCGGAGGTTTCGGCGCGTATCAAGATGGGCCAGACATCCCTGGTCAAGGCGGTGGCGAAAGCCGACGGCAAGTTCTATGTGGCGCAAAAGGAAGTCAAGGTCACCGTCGGCGGTTGCGGCGGCTGATCCACTAATCAACAAGAGGAAGAGACAATGGCAGATCCGATGAAAATTCGCGCCCAGATGAAGGGCGATGTCACAGAGATTCGAGTCCTGATGGGCCACGCAATGGAAACCGGCCAGCGCAAGGACGCCGCCGGTGCAACCGTGCCGGCTCATTTCATCCAGTCGATGTCGGTCGATGTTGGCGGCAAGCGAGTGGTCGATGGGCAGATCGGCACATCGGTGTCGCGCAATCCGGTGTTCGGCTTCAAGATGAAAGGCGCCAAGGTTGGCGACAAGGTCGTCGTCAGCTGGGTGGACAACAAGGGCGACAAGAGAAGCGATGAAGCTGTAGTAGCCTGAAGTTTCACCCAACAATAAATAAAAACCGGGGCGAGACGCACTCGCCCCATTCCTTGACAGGAGGAGACCATGAAGCAAAACCTCATTGGCGCGCTTTGCGCGTTGGCAGTGATGGGTGGCGCGTTCGCCCAGGCCCCAAAGAAGCCTTCAGCCAAACCGGTCGCCAAGGCCGCTGCAGCTCCGGCCGCAGAAGTCAAAGATGCTGCGACCCTGGAATTCGAGAAGTTCCGTGCCGAAATGGAGGACAGCAACCCGGCTGAACTGTTTGAGGCAAAGGGCCAGGAGCAATGGAACAGCAGGCGCGGCCCGAAGAATGTCTCCCTCGCCGAGAGCTGTGCCCTTGGACAGGGGGTTGGCAAAGTCGAAGGCGCCTATGTGAAGATGCCGCGCTACTTTGCCGACGCCGATGCCGTGATGGACGCCGAACGGCGCATCGTCTGGTGCATGGTCGAAAAGCAGGGTTTCAAGTTCGACGACATCGCGAGCAAGCCCTTTGCCAACGAAACCTTCACACCAGACATCACCAACCTGGTCACGTACGTCGCCGGTCATTCGCGCAACATGAAAATCGCGGTGCCGCTCAACGATCCGAAGGTGCGCGATGCGTATGAAGTGGGCAAGGAAATTGCGGCCTATCGCGCCGGCCCTTACGATTTCTCCTGCAACACCTGCCACGGGGCCGATGGCAAGCGCATCCGCATGCAGAACCTGCCTAACCTGAGCACGCCCAAAGGTGCGATGAGCGGCGTGCAGGGCTGGCCCGGCTATCGGATGACGGGCGGCGTCATGCTCACCCACCAGTGGCGCATGGGGGACTGCTTCCGCCAGCAGCGTTTCCCGCAGCCAAAATATGCCTCCGATGCGGTCGCGTATCTGCTGACCTACATGATCGGCAACGCCAACGGCCAGGTCTACAAAGGCCCGGGCATCAAGCGCTAACAGGGAGACAGAGATGATCAAGAATATTCTTCTGGCCGCTGCCATGGCCACCCCCTTGATGATGGCCCAGCCCGCTGCCGCCGATGGCGACCATCGTGCCAGGGCCATCGCCGTCATCAAGAAGGACTTTCAACCGCGCGGCCAGGCCGGCCTCGACCGGTTGGCGGAAGACGGCTTGCAGGCCGTCTGCAACCGCACCGGCAACAAGCCGCCTGACTACATAGCAAAGCAGATGCAAGCCGACCAGCTCGCCGGTGTCAAATACCCGGCTGACGGCAAGCTGATGGGCGACTGGAAGGAAGGTGAGAAGATTGCCCAGAGCGGACGCGGATTCACGTGGACCGACAATCCGGGACTGCCGGTCGGTGGCAACTGCTACAACTGCCACCGGATCGCCCCCAACGAAACCTCCTTCGGCACCGTCGGACCAAGCCTTTACCAGTTCGGCAAGATTCGCGGCAACACGCCCGACATGCAGAAGTACGCCTACAGCAAGATCTGGAATGCAAAAGCCTTCAACCTGTGCTCGGAAATGCCGCGCTTTGGACATGCGGGAGCCCTGAACGAGCAGCAGATCAAGCACCTGGTTGCCCTGTTGCTCGATCCCGAGTCGCCGGTCAACAAGTAGTCTGCCCTTCGACCAAAAGGCCTGGCAAGCGCCAGGCCTTTTTATGTCCCCGCGTGAAGCGGAACCGGTATCCCCTGGCGGGATCATCCCGAGGAGTCCATCAATGTCATCAATGAATCGCCGCGAATTCCTGCAGATGCTCGCTGTCGCTTCGGTAGCCGGTGCCGCCCTCGACGCCCGTCCGCTGCTTGCCGCCGGGAATGCCGACGCGCTGTACGAGCCGGCCAATTTCGGCAATGTGCATTTCCTGCACTTCACCGATTGCCATGCCCAGTTGCTGCCGATCTGGTTTCGCGAACCGAGCGGCAATCTCGGTGTCGGCGGCGCGCTGGGCAAAGCACCCCATCTGGTCGGCGAGCATCTGCTGAAAGCCTTCAACATCAAGCCGGGCACGCATGAAGCGCACGCCTTCACCGCCCTCGATATCGCCGAGGCGGCAAGAACCTACGGCATGGTCGGCGGCTTCGCCCACCTCGCGCCGCTGGTCAAGCGCTTGCGCGCGGGACGCCCCGGCGCCTTGCTGCTCGACGGTGGCGACACCTGGCAGGGCTCGGCCACCGCCTTGTGGAGCAAGGGCCAGGACATGGTCGATGCCTGCAAGCTGCTGGGTGTGGACATCATGGCCGGTCACTGGGAATTCACGCTGGGCGACAAGCGGGTAATGGAAATCGTCGAGAATGATTTCAAGGGCAAGATCGATTTCGTCGCGCAAAACATCAAGACCAGCGATTTTGGCGACAAGGTATTCGAGCCCTACAGCATGCGCGAGATGAACGGAGTCAAGGTCGCCATGATCGGCCAGGCCTTCCCCTACACGCCCATCGCCAACCCGCGCTGGATGATTCCGGAATGGACCTTCGGCATTCAGGACGACAACATGCAGAAGACGGTCGAGGAGGCGCGCGCCAAGGGCGCACAAGTCGTCGTCCTGCTGTCCCACAATGGCATGGACGTCGACCTCAAGATGGCCACCCGCGTCACCGGCATCGACGCCATCATGGGCGGCCATACCCACGACGGGGTACCGCAACCCGTTATCGTCAAAAACGCCGGCGGCCAGACGTTGGTGACCAACGCCGGCTCGAACGGCAAGTTCCTTGGCGTGCTCGACTTCGACGTGCGCGGCGGCAAGGTTCAGGATTTCCGCTACAAGCTGCTGCCGGTCTTTTCCAACTTGTTGCCGGCCGACGCCGAGATGGCGGCACTGATTGAAAGGGTGCGCGCACCGCACAAGGAAAAGCTTGAAGAAAAGCTCGCCGTCTCCGAAGGTCTGCTTTACCGCCGCGGCAATTTCAACGGCAGTTGGGACCAGTTGATCCTCGACGCCATCATGGAAGTGCAAGGCGCCGACATCGGCTTCTCGCCGGGCTTTCGCTGGGGTACCACGATCCTGCCCGGCCAGGCCATCACGTTTGAACACCTGATGGACCAGACCGCGATCACCTACCCGAACGCGACGCTGACCGAGATTAGCGGCGCACAGATCAAGAGCATCCTCGAGGACGTCGGCGACAACCTGTTCAATCCCGACCCCTACTACCAGCAGGGCGGGGACATGGTTCGTGTCGGCGGCCTGCAATACACCTGCGACCCGAACGCGAAGATTGGCCATCGCATCCAGGACATGCGCCTCAAGGGCCAACCTTTGGACGCCGCCAAGACCTACAAGGTCGCCGGCTGGGCGCCAGTCGCGGAAGGCGCCAGGGGCGAACCTGTATGGGATGTGGTAGCGCGCTACTTGCGCGACAAGAAAACCATTGCGCCGCGCAAACTCAACCAGCCCAAGCTGCTTGGCATGACGGGCAATCCCGGCTGGGCCGACAGCTAGGAAAAGACCCCGCCCGCGAGGGCGGAGTCAATTCGGTCAGGGCCTGATGTAGGCGTAGCCGCCACGCGCCTGCAGCTTGGCGATTTCGGCGACGCCCGAGGGCACAAACACCGACTCCGGAATGAACTGCTTGCGATCCAGTTTGCGATTCCTCAGGGTTATCTCGCAGACGTCGAAGGTCACGCCCTGCTGAGCCAGCGTCTCCACCGCAACGTTGTAGGGATTGCCATTCTTGTCCTTGGCCCCCTCCATCAGGAAATCCACCCCTTGGGCATGAGTGACCACGGTTATCTGCGCCTGCGGATTGACTTCAAGGTGATTGCCGATGTTGCGCAGAGCCGCCGTCGCATTTGCCGCATCGTTGACGTGATAAACCACCTTGTCGGGATAGCTGCTGGCGGCCTGGTTCGTTGCGCAGCCGCCGAGGAGCATTACTCCCGCGGCCATCACGATTGCCAAGCTGCCTGTCATCTTTTTGTACATGATCTCTCCTGTGTGTTGGGGGCGCAATTCCTGATTGCTTTAGTATTAAAGCATTACGCACATTAAATCCTGCTTTCAAGCCCGCGGCATACGCGTTAGTTATGGGACTCTGTACTTTAGTTATGCCGGCAGCGATTTTCGGATGGGTGCATTGGAAACATTTGCTTGCAAGGCCGCGAGCGGCGCACTTGCCCGCGTCGGCTAGAATCCTTGCATGAAAAAACGTTCGTTCATTATTTTTCTGGCTATCCTTTCCATGATCGGTGCCGGTGGCTTTGCCGCATGGCGGGCATGGGACCGCGACGCCGAAACTCAAAAATTCAAGCTGGCCAAAGTCGAGTCCGGCCCGCTTACCGCCGCCGTCGCCGCCACCGGCACCCTGAATCCGGTGGTCTCGGTTCAGGTCGGATCGCAGGTTTCGGGGCAAATCAAGGAAATTCTGGTCGATTTCAATTCCCCGGTGAAATCCGGCCAGTTGATCGCCCGACTGGACCCGGAAACCTACGAGCACCGCGTGCGCCAGGCCCAGGCAGACGTCGACGCGGCCCGCGCCGGGCAGGGTGTGCAG
>VEPA01000077.1 GCA_012026675.1 Betaproteobacteria bacterium
ACCCGGCCCGCGGCGCGCCCGGTGTGCGGAATTGATCCTGCTCGATCCAGTCCGCCGGATTGGAACTGTATGAATTGCCCGGACCGGTAAACAGGTTTGGGCCGAGGAGGCCGAAGGTCTCGTAATTCCGGTCGAAGACATTGGTGACCTTGGCAAAGACCTTCCAGTTGCGACCGATGCTGTAACGGGTGTCGAGATTGACCACGGTATAGCCGGGTATCTTTCCGTGTTCATCCTTGTTGTTCTCGTCGCCGCGCGCGTACTGGCTGCTCGTGGCGACGACATTGCTGCCGACGGACCACGCCGGCGTGATTTCAAAGCCAAGGCGCAACTTGAGCATTTGGCGCGGCACGCCGGGTATCGTGCTGCCCTTGCCGACATGGATGTTGTCATCCGCGTCGGAGCTGCTGTTCCCTGCCGAACTTGCGGTGAAGGGAGTTTGGAAGGTCGCGTCCACGTAGCTGTAGTTGGCGGCAAAGCTGAATTTGTCCAGCGTTCCGTTCATCCCCAGTTCCACGCCCTGACGCCGTGTCTTGCCGACGTTCTGGAAATAACCGGCACCCGAGGTGCTGCTGGCAATGAAAAGGATGTCGTCCGTGTTCTCGGTATGGAACAGGCCGGCATTCCAGTTGATGCTTTCCCCCAGGCGACCACGGGCGCCGCCTTCCCAGGTGCGCGACACCACCATCTTCAGCGGCGGATCGCCGGCAAAGGCATTGGGCAGGGCGCAAGGGTGATCGGGGTCGGCGCAGGCAAGCTCGACGGGGGTTGGCGCGCGCATTCCCTCGCTGTAGCCGCCGTACAGGCCGAGCGACTTCGACGGATTGAAGTTGATGCCGAGCGCCGGATTGAAGCGACTGAAGCGATGGTTGCCATCCAGGTCTCCCGGCACCAGGGTATCGTCGGTGAGGTCAAGGCTCGTTCCGGACAGTTTCACGTTGGCGCGGTTGTAGCGGCCGGATAGCGTGACATGCAGTTGGTCGGTCAGGGAAAAGGTGTCGGTGGCATACAGCCCGTAGTAGTCGTTGTCAGCCTTGAGTCTCACCGTCTGCGGCGTGGTAATGGGCTGGCTGCTGACGGTCTCGATGCCGATGACATTGGCGATCTGTGTGTCGCTCCTGAAATCGGTGCGCCCGATATCGGCACTGACGCCGGCCGTGAATTGATTCTTGTGGCCGGCGAGATCGCCCATCAAAGTCATCTGCACCGCGCCGCCATAGCCGTCCGTGTCGGTTCTGGTCACCACGTTGGCTGCGTAGGGATCGCAGACGGACGGTGCCACGACCCCCAGACAGGCGACGCTGGTTGACGACGATACGACGCCGTCGCCGGGATAGTCGTCATTGACATTGCTGTTGAAGCCATCGGCGCGGTTGTGGCGGTAATACAGGTTTCCCGCCAGCAACTTGTCGTCGGCGATGAAGCGGCTGCCGTTCAGGGTAATCATCGCCAACTTGTTTTCGATGCTGTCCGGGATCGAATAGGCCTTCTCGCGATTGCCCATCTGTTCCTGGGGAAGCGCCTGGATGCCATGCATCTTGTTGTCGGCAAGCAGCAGGGAAAGATCGAGGTTGCTCTTCTCATCCTGCCAGCCCGCCTTGGTGAACAACTGCCGGATATCGCTCTCCGAAGCCATGCGCCAGCCATCTTCATGAAAGATGTTGCCGGCCACGAAATAGTCGAACTGGTCCTTCTTGCCACCCGCCTCGAACTCGAAGGCCCGGCGCCCCCACGAACCGCCCGTGACGGTCGCCGAGGCGCCCGGGTTGCCGCTGCCGCTCTTGGTATGGACGGACAGCGCGCCGCCCAGGGTATTGAGGCCGAACAGCGGATTGGAGCCGGGAATCAGGTTGATGTTGGCAATTGCATTGGAAGGGATCAGGTCCCAGTTGACGATGTCGCCGAATGGTTCGTTGACGCGAACGCCATCGAGGAATACCGACAGGCCCTGCGGAGTTCCCAGCAGGGGCGACGCGGTAAAGCCGCGGTACTGCACATCGGGTTGATAGGGATTGCTGACCGTATCGTTGATCGTCACGGACCCCAGATTGCTGTCCAGGAATTCGGAAATGTTGACCGGCCTTTGCTCGGCAATGGATTTCCCGGAGGCGGCCTGGACGTTGGCGGGCACCTGGTTGAGCGGCACGCCGATTCCCGGCAGTGGCGTCGTGCCGACAACTTCGATGGTCTCAAGCTCCAGGACCTCGGCCTTGTTTTGGGCAAAAGAGGTTGGCGGCAAGGTTGACCACACTGCCGCCATCACGACAAAAAGCTTCAGCCGATGGAATGAGCCCGGCACTGTTGAAAGCCCCGGTTCATCGACCATGCCAGCCGCACCTGGCGCCTTGGTCCGGCCATTGCCGTTGAAAGCCGACTTCATTGCTTGTTCCCCTCATGGTGCATGAAATGCCGGCGATGGTAGCAGAAGGACAAAAGCATTGTCCCGGGAAAAACTCCCGACCTTGCTCCGCAAAACCATTAGCGCGCCGGTACGTAGACCCTATGCGGCAGCACAAATGACCCGGCGCCGCCCCGAACTTGCGCCAGGGCGCTATCCGGCCGCGCGTTTCGTGCGCTGGCGCACAGACCGGTTGCCGGCTGTAGCTCAACATGTCCCACACGAACCAGTGCAATTGGTTCTTCCAGGAGAAACAAAAAATGTACAAGAAAATAGTTTTAGGATTGTTCGCCATGGCAGCCTTTTTTCCGTTGCCATTTTTCGCCAATCAGGCGCAGGCACAGAATTACACGGCAACTGCCACGCCGCGTATCGACGGTTTCGACGTGCAGGCGGTGCGCGCGCCGGCGCCGGGCAGTGAACTGGCCTTCACGCTCTACGGCAGTCCCGGCGGCAGCGCCGCGGGGCAGATCGGCGGCGCAACCGGCGGCCTCGTACTGACGGAAACCGAGACCGGGGTCTATGAGGGCAGCTACACCATCCGCCAGCGCGACAAGATCACGGCCAACAGCCAGACGACCGCCAATCTTCGCGTCGGAAATCAGGTCGCCAGCACCATACTCGATGAGCCGCTGATCGGCGCGCCCTCCGGCAGGCGTCAATCCCGGGCTGCTGTGGCGGCGGGAGCGCCGAAGATCGACTACTTCGACGTGGATCCGGCGCGGCAGCTTGTGGCGGGAGAAGAATTGAGCCTGATCATGTCGGGCACTTCGGGTGGGAAAGCCAGCGCCAGGATCGCAGGCGTCAAGGGCAAGATCGTGCTCGAGGAAGTCCGCCCCGGCATCTATGAAGGCAGCCACACCATCAAGCGTCGCGACAGGATCGAGGCGAATTCGGTGGTGACCGGACAGCTGCGCATCGGCGAGCGGGAAACCAATGCCGTGCTCGGCAAGTCGCTGCTGGCCAGTTCCGGCCATCAGCAGCGTGAGCGCCGTGCGGCTCGCCACTGCGTCGATTGCGGCGTGGTCGAGGCCATCAACGTAGTCGAGGTCAAGGGCGAAGGCAGTTATCTCGGCAAGATCGCCGGCGGCCTGGCGGGTGCGCTGCTCGGCAACCAGGTGGGCCATGGCACAGGCAAAACGGTCGCCACGGTAGCCGGGGCCGCGGGTGGCGCCTATGTCGGCAACGAAGTCGAGAAGCGGGTGAAGACCACCAAGCATTACGAAGTCATCGTGCGCCTCGAAAACGGCGGTACCCAGACGATCACCTATACGGAACAACCCTCTTTTGCAGTGGGTGCCCGGGTCAAGGTAGAGAACGGCGCGCTGACCGTGGTCTAGTAGGCAGTTGGCGCCAGGCCGTTTATTTCGAGGTGTGTGCGACAGCGTACAGAAAAGGTTTGTCATCAGCCTGATGATGGCAGCAATGATCGGTCTTCCGCATTCAGCCAATGAGTTTTGAATTTCATGCGCGAGGACCGGTTCAGATGTATCGCTGGTGACTGTCGGCATCATCCCGCCAATGCGGACAGTCGGAAGTAGCAAGGTTTTGGAAGGCGGAAGCGGACACAACCTTTATGGATCGGAAAACATCATGACTTATGCATTGACCAAGAAACAAATGGCTCTGGCAATATCCTGCGTCCTCGCTCTGGGCCTTGTCTCGGGCGCGGCAACGGCGCAAAACAATCCGACAAAAGAGGGCTATCTCCTCGACCAGCGTGGCGGGGTCGTCAAGAACAACTTTGGTCTGTGCTGGCATACCAACTACTGGACCCCGGCCATGGCGATCGAGGAATGCGATCCCGACCTGGTGAAGAAGCCCATGGCCAAGGCCGCCGAACCGGCGCCGCAAACGCTCGCCGCCGTGGCGCCGCCTCCGGCGCCGAAGCCTGCGGCCGAGCGCGTCAAGCTGAACGCCGACGCGCTGTTCGACTTCGACAAGGCGGTTCTGCGGCCGGCCGGCCGGGATGCGCTGGATGACTTCTACAACAAGACCCGGGACATCAACCCCGAAGTGATCACAGCCGTCGGGCACGCCGACCGCTTCGGTTCCGACAGCTACAACCAAAGCCTCTCCGAGCGGCGCGCGATGGCGGTGAAGACCTACCTGATGGGCAAGGGCATCGCCGACAACCGCATCTATGCCGAAGGCAAGGGCGAGAAGCAGCCGGTGACCAAGGCTGACGATTGCAAAGGTCCGAAGAACGCCAAGGTGATCGCCTGCCTGCAGCCGGATCGCCGCGTCGAAATCGAAGTGATCGGTACCCGCAAGTAAGCACGGGCAATGCTGCAGCGGCATGAAAGCCGCGGCAGCGTTTCCGGTCTCAGTACCCGTAATCGATCAGCAACACAACCGCAAGTCCATTGTTTGACTAAGAGGTAATCCCATGAAATCGATACAGAGATTTACACGTAGTGCAGTTGCCGCAGCCATGCTGGTCGGCCTGGTGGGTTGTGCCGGCATGTCGTCGCAAGACAAGAGTACCGCGATCGGTGCCGGCGTCGGCGCTGTCGGCGGTGCCGTGCTTACCGGTGGCAGTGCCCTGGGTACGGTCGGCGGCGCTGCGGTCGGCGGCGTCATCGGGCACGAAGTCGGCAAGTGATGATCCGGGCGCGGCGTGTCTGACCGTCCCGGTCGACGCGCAGTACCCGCGCACCACCCCGGACCGGTAGCGAACGCAACTTAAAGAATGCGTGCGCTTTCGGGTCGGTCAAAAGGAGATGGACATCATGAAATTTGGCAAGACTTTCAGTACGGTTCTGGTCATGGGTGCGATGCTCGCCATGCTCGCCGCATGCGAGAAGGAAGGACCGGCAGAGCGTGCCGGCAAGCAAGCCGACAAGGCAGTGGCGGACGTCGGCAAATCGATCGAAAAGGCTGGCGAAAACATCCAGGACGCGGCAAAGGGCAACAAGAAGTAGCCTTCGAGGAACTGTTCCTCATGCAAGGCGAGGTTGATTCAATGTTGATTCGTGCGCTCAAGCGTGCCGCATGTGCCTCGTGCTGCCTGCTGGCCATTGCCGGCTGCGCAACTCTGCCTGACACCGATGAACTCATAGAGCGGCATGCGGGGCAGACAGCCCGGTTCGAGAACGCGCGCGGGCCGGTGTCGGCGCAAAGGAGCGCCGCGATACTGGCCGAGCTGAAGCGCAAGTCCGGCGACCTGGACATCCTGGACAAGCAGATTGCGCTGGAACAGGCCATCGTCGGCAGTCCGCTGATCATTGGCAACAAGGTCGCCCTGCTGCAAGACGGCGCAGCGACCTACGCCGCCATGTTTGCCGCAATCCGTGCCGCTCGCGACCATATCAACCTAGAGTCATACATCTTCGAGGACGACCCGGTCGGGCAGGAGTTCGCCGAGTTGTTGCTGGAGCAGCAGCGGCGCGGGGTCCAGGTCAATCTGATCCATGACAGCTTCGGCAGCATTGGTACGCCGCAGGCCTTCTTCGACCGGATGACGCAGGGCGGCATCGCGGTGCTGGAGTTCAATCCGATCAACCCGCTCGACGTGAAGGCTGACTGGCGCATCAATCATCGCGATCACCGCAAGCTGCTGGTGGTCGACGGGCAGGTCGCGTTCCTCGGCGGCATCAATATCAGCAGCGTCTACTCGGCAGGCTCGGTCAAACGGGCTGCAAAGACACCGCCGCAGGACGCCGTGGCATGGCGCGATACCGATCTCCGGATCGAAGGTCCCGTGGTAGCCGAACTGCAGAAGCTGTTTCTGGAAACCTGGACAAAGCAGAAAGGCAGTGCGCTGGCGTCGAAAGAGTATTTCCCTGTACTGCAGCCGCAGGGCAAAGAAATCGTGCGGGCCATCGGCAGCACGCCCGATGACCCCTACAGCCTGATCTATCTGACCCTGATATCGGCGATCGGCAATGCCGAAAAGCAGGTGCAACTGACACACGCCTATTTCGTCCCCGATCCCCAGTTGCTGACTGCATTGACCGAGGCCGCCGGACGCGGGGTCGAGGTCACCCTGATTCTGCCCAGCCATACCGATTCCGGTGCCACTTTTCATTCCGGGCGCTCGCACTACACGACTTTGCTGACAGCCGGGGTCAAGATTCATGAAAGGCGCGATGCGCTGTTGCATTCCAAGACCGCGCTGATCGATGGTGTCTGGTCCTGTGTCGGCTCCACCAACCTCGACTGGCGCAGCTTTCTCGACAACGACGAGATCAACGCGGTGGTGATCGGGCGCGAGTTCGGCGCCCAGATGCGGGCCATGTTCGACAAGGATCTGGCCGCCTCGAATGCCGTCCTGCGTGAGCAATGGGAGCAGCGGCCCTTGCTGATGCGCGTCAAAGAGTGGTTCAGCCGGTTGATCGAGCGCCTTCTCTAGCAGCAGCGGAAAGTCGGTGCTGGCGATACGGCATCCCGGAGTGCCGAATGCAGACTCGTCCCAGTGTCTTTGCGCGACACATGCACACTGAGTCTGCGGCGCCTGAGCCGCGATAGTTCGGTCAGCAATGTACGGTATCGCACCGACGGGATTTCCGGTGCTGGCTATGCTCTTCATGTGACAGTCTGCTGTCCAATGATTTCCTGATCTGGAGAAACAACATGAAACTCGTTACCCTGAAAACAAAATGTGCGATGGCCGTGTTTATTGCCGGCATCTTCGCGGCAGGTCCGGCGATGGCCGACAAGCCGTCCTGGGCAGGCTCCGACAAGGGCGGCAAGAACGATCGTGGCGAGCAGCGCGACGATCGAAAGGATGACCACAAGAATGATCGGAAAGATGATCGTCGCGATGACGACCGCAACTCACGCATTGACAGGGACCATCGCTCCGCGGGCGATGGGCGCCACTTCCAGCCACAGCAGCACGTGGTGGTGCGCGACTACTACGCCGAGCATTACCACGGTGGCAACTGTCCGCCGGGACTGGCGAAGAAGCACAATGGCTGCATGCCGCCGGGACAGGCGAAAAAATGGCGTGTCGGGTATCAGTTGCCGCGTGACGTGATCTATTACTCGGTACCTGCGCCGCTGGTGATTCAAATCGGACCGCCGCCGTCCGGCCATCGCTACGTGCGTGTTGCCGGCGATATCCTGATGATCGCGATCGGAACCGGCATGGTGGTCGATTCGATTGCGGATCTCGGCAGGATTTAAGTTCCGCTGCGGGCTCGCCCTTTCTTGTTTCGCTTCATGCGGACATCGAAGGGGCTGAAGTCCGGCTTGCCGAGCCTGGCCAGCGCCAGGATCGCGTCGAGCCATTTTGCATGAGGGCCAGAGAATCGATTTCGATGATCTCTCCGGTCCTCGTGGTTTGCAGCGGTAAAAAATCAGGGATCGCAGCAGCCGGCCCTTGGGCTTGAAGCAGCCGCCATCGAGAGTCCGGCGCACCGGCCCGGAAATGCTTGCCTTCCGGGGCCCGCGGCCGTCGTTGGACTTACTGCGTACCTTTGACAATCATGTCGTTCTTGACGGATTGCACGCCCTTGATGCCCCAGGCAAGCTTGACCGCATTGTCGATATCGGCGCGGGATTTGACGAAGCCTGACAACTGGACGATGCCCTTGTAGGTTTCAACATTGATTTCGGTCGCCTTGAGCGATGCATCCTCGAATATGGTCGCCTTGACCTTGGTGGTGATGATGGCGTCGTCTACATACGCTCCGGGGGATTCCGTCTTGCTGGTTGCTGGTTTTGACGTGTCTTCTGCCGCCATCGCAGTGGCGCCGAAGGCGAGGGCAATAGCTATGGCGATTGTGGTGATGGAAAGTCGTTTCATGATGGTTCCTTTATGGGTTTCGTGGCAGTAATGTTTGCCGGGAGGCATTCATCGTGCAGCTTCGCCCTTGCGGCCTGGTTCGGTATTGAATTTGCCGTGCGGCAGCAAGGGGTGTGAGGCGATTGCTCGTCTCAGATGGCTTTCTTGATGTCTTCCTTCAGATCGCCATAACCGGCCTGTGCCTGCCCTTTGAGGTTCTGAATCTTTCCCTTGAGCTCCATTTCCTTGTTGCCAGTTATCTTGCCGACAACTTCCTTTACTGTGCCTTTGACTTCTTCGACGCGGCCCTTGGTTTGATCCTTGTTCATGGTGATTCTCCAATTGGTTGGAATTGACAATGGTCGGGCGCCGCATTTTCCATCCAGCGTCCGCCGTCGATAAGACTACGCATGAAGTTCGGGACGTTCCGTGCGCTGGCGCCCATATGAAGGTAAAGAATGTTCAGCGCAAACAGGGAATTCACCCTCGTTGCACATGGCCTTGCGATGCAAGCGATAGTCGAGCTTGACCCAGCCCGGGACAAACCCCGATCGCGATATTCTGTAAGTCAGCGCGCATGAGCTCACATTTTCGTGTCGGTTCATCGAATCGCAGCTGATCCGCTGAGTGCGGCGGCGAAAAGATTTGGCTTTTGGAACGGCCATGATGCGAGGCGTGGTTGCCGATGCCGACGACCTGCTCCAGGAAAGTTGATACTTCCACCACCGAAGAATTTGCCGCCGCCGATACCAACTGTCGCCGGTCCCGCTATGTGCGTCAGCGTACGGACGTTAGCCATGCCGATGCCTATTCTTATCCCGAGGATTCGGAAAAGTGCGTGGCCTACCGCTGCCAGACCAGGTTCTCTTTCTCTTTCCGGTATGCAGCGCAAGTTCAGCGTCTGCAACCGGTTCCGGTTTTTTCCCTTTACTTGCGATTGGAGTCAATCATGAAACAACTCAGGCAGTATCTATCCGCACTTTTTCTGGCCGTTACGCTGGTCTCGGTGGTGGGTTGTGCATCCACCTCGAAACAGGAGGGAACCGGCGAATACGTTGATGACAGCGTTATTACCACCAAGGTGAAGGCGGCAATATTCAACGACCCTACCCTGAAGTCTGCCGAAATCAATGTAGAGACCTTCAAGGGCGCAGTCCAGCTCAGCGGCTTTGTCAGCTCGCAGGCGGCGATCAACAAGGCGGCCGAACTGGCCCGCGGCGTCAATGGCGTCAAGTCGGTGAAGAACGACATGCGGATCAAGTAAGCGCCGAATTCCCGCAAGGCGCTGCCGGGCCGCCGGCCCGTGGCTGCCTGCGGGGCCTTCCTGCAATTTCCTGTCGTGATCCCCCATGCATCCAATCCGTGAATATTTCTCCATGACGGCCAGTCCTTCAGCGAAATCGGCCGCGCCGACAGAACAGGTGTCGCCAGCCGGCCCCGATGCGGCAGTGTTGGCAGCGCCGGGTCCGGTCCCTACGTCGGGGCGGGACATGGCGCTGTTCATCATCGCCGCCGTCGCCGTGGTATTTGCTGTGAAGTGGGCACAGAGCTTCTTCGTTTCGTTGTTGCTCGGGACCCTCTTCGCCTACACCCTGAATCGCCTCGTCGTCTGGCTCGAACTGGTCCGCATTCCGCGCGTCGTGGGAACCGGAGTCGTGATGCTGGGTGTCGTCTGCGCAATCGCGCTGGGAACCAATTCCCTGGGCGGCCAGATACAGACCATCCTCGAACAGTTGCCGGAAGCGGTGAGCAAGCTTTCGGTCGGCATCGCCAGGCTGCGTCAGGGCGAGACCAGTACCATGCAGAAAATGCAGACCGCCGCGAGCGAGATCGAGAAGGCGACCAGCGCGGTGGCAGGTCTCGAAGTGTCGCCGAAACAACGGGCGAACCGGATGGTCATCGACCCGCCTGGCTTCAAGCTCGGCAACTTCCTCTGGGCAGGTTCCATGGGAGTTGCCGCACTGGTCGGCCACGTCACCATGGTGTTCTTCCTGACTTTCTTTTTCCTGCTGTCCGGCGACAGCTTCAAGAGAAAGCTTGTGCGCCTGGCGGGGCCGTCGCTGTCGCATCGAAAAATCACCGTGCGTATCCTCGATGACATCAATGAATCGATTCAACGCTACATGTTCATGCTGCTGGTGACCAACCTGCTGGTAGCGCTGCTGACCTGGATCGTATTGAGCTGGCTCGGGCTAGAGAATGCCGGCGCCTGGGCAGTCGCGGCGGGCCTGCTCCACCTCGTTCCCTACCTCGGTCCGCTCATTACCGCCGCCATCATCGGCATGGCTGCATTCATGCAATTCGATACGCTTTCGATGCTGTTTCTGGCGGGTGGCGCATCATTGCTGATCGCCACGGTGATCGGTCATTTCGTGGCGACCTGGATGACAGGACGGATTGCCAAAATGAACACCGCGGCGGTATGTGTCTCGCTGCTGTTCTGGGCCTGGCTGTGGGGTGTCTGGGGCATGCTGCTGAGCATTCCGATCATCGTGATCGTGAAAGTCGTGGCGCAGCACGTCGAGCAGTTCGGGGCAGTTGCCGAGTTGTTGGGCGACTGAAGACCGGATTGCCGCGGGCGTCGGCGTGTCGGCCACAGCGGATGATTGGCCCGATATGGAAAGTCGGCGCTGGGGATACGGTGATCATTCGGCCGAAATGGCGCGTGAGGTGAGCGCTAGGTGATTTCCGCGTTGTGCCCATACTTGTCGGTCGCGAGAATTGACAGCAGACCTTCGCTACGAACCCCGGAATGCGACAAGCTGTCACTCGTAATGCGACAGCGATATTGCCGCCTCGAAGAAGGCTTTGCAGAGCTGGATAAGCCCCGTTCCATTCGATTGGCATTGTGCGGCCTGTCAACGGTAGCGGTCCCGACGAGGCCGTCTGCGATCACAGCGAAGAAACCCATACCAAGTGGAAACCTTTGCAGAAAACCATTTAGGCGTAAAGTGGTTGCCGTTCCGGAATGCATCCGGAGGATTGGTCGCTCAAGTCGCTCCAATGAACCGGTTCGGGGAATTCGTTGCGCCTACGTTTCCACATAAACCGGAAAATTCGACAATGAACAACGACCAGCAAGAACTCGTCGCCAGTGGACGGCGGCACGACCGTACGGCGATCGTACTGCTGATAGTCGTTCTGCTCGGCTTACCCATCGCCGTCTGGTTAGATGTGCGGAGCCTGACGCAGTCCCTCGTTGTGCGGCAGGCGAATGAGCTTAATTCGATGATCTCCAGCATTCGCCGCTACTACAGCGCCAACGTAGTGGCCCGTGTGCTATCTCAGAGCGGTGGCGAGATCAAGGTACTGCACAACTATGACGCCGTACCCGGCGCAATTCCGATTCCGGCGACACTGTCGCTGGAACTGAGCGCGGTAATTGGCGAAAAACAGTCCAATCTCGCCTATCGCTTCGTTTCGGACTTTCCGTTCCGCGATCGCGCCACTCATGCGCTGGATGACTTCGAGCGATCTTCACTGGAAGCTCTAAGGGCGAAGCCCGAAATATTCCCCTTGGTGCAATCAACATTCAGGGGCCTGCAAAGCGAAGCACGCCTGATTTCGCCCGTCATCATGGGCGCAGCCTGTGTGAGTTGCCACAACAGTCATCCACAAAGCACCAAGCGCGACTGGAAGGTAGGCGATGTGCGCGGCATTCAGGAAGTCACGGTGAGCCAGCCGATCGCGCTGAGCCTGTGGTCATTCAAGTTCAGTCTGGTCTATTTCCTCTGCGTCGCCAGCGTCGGACTTGCCTTCATCTTCATGCAACGCCGGCAGAATGCGAGTATCCGGGATGTGAATAGAGAACTTGAAGGTGCCAATCAGTTTCTGGCGGCAATCTCCATGAAGATTTCACATTACCTTTCACCACAGATATACAAGAGCATTTTTAGTGGCGAGATGGATGTGTCACTGCAGACTCAACGCAAGAAGCTGACGATATTTTTTTCCGATATCAAGGACTTTACCGCCCTCACCGAGGGCCTGCAGCCGGAAGATCTGACCGCCCTGATCAATGAGTACTTCACCGAGATGTCGGCCATCGCCTTAAAACATGGTGGCACCATCGACAAGTTCATTGGCGATGCGATCCTGGTTTTTTTTGGCGACCCCAACACCTTGGGCGCATCCGAAGACGCGAAAGCTTGCGTGCGCATGGCCATCGAAATGCAGCACCGCTTGGCGGAACTGAATATTCAATGGCGCAAGCGTGGCGCAGAGACGCCATTCCGCGTTCGTATGGGCATCAACACCGGGTTCTGCAGTGTAGGTAACTTTGGTAGCGCGGATCGGATGGACTACACAATACTCGGCGCAGAAGTGAACCTTTCGGCGCGCCTCCAATCGATTGCGCCTCCGGGAGGGATAGTCGTCAGCTACGAAACCTATGCCCATGTCCGTGATCTCGTCGCAGCGCACTCACTTCCGGCGGTGACGATGAAGGGCATTGCACGCGAAGTTGTGCCATACGCAATCGAGGGACTGATGGCACCCGATGGAACGACATTGGAGGTTTTTAGTGAGCACTCGACCGGACTGGATCTTTATATGGATCTGGGGCGAATCGATAAATCAACTTCTGAGTCGGTGCGATCCGTGCTGAACCAGGCAATTTCCGCTCTAGATCGGCAGAAAGGCCAGCAATCAACCTGACGCCGGCATCACTCAGCACGGTTCCGGAGCCGCGCGTATCTTGTCGCTGTAATGCCAAAGTTCCACCGGAGAAAATCGGCGATGCCGATTGAATGGCGGCTTCCGAGAAATCATCCCAAGCGAACGTCAGCAATGAAAGTGTGGCTCGACTGACTCTTGATGGCCGAAGGCGGAACTCCTCGTCAGCGAACCGCGACGGCCACGTCGGGCGAATAACCGCCGTATCTCCAGCGCCAACTTTCTGTATTGGGCAAAGCGGATTGATGGCCGATCAAGGGCCAGTATCCAGCCACTCCTGGCTGGAATGTGCGCCACCGCACCGACTGCCTGGCCGCTTGGGCGGAAACTCCGATTCATTCCTCGCAGGCGGAGGACCGGTAGCAAATACCCAATGAAAGAGGCCATCCCATGCTTTACACCATCGCCCTGATTCTCGTCGTCCTGTGGCTGCTCGGACTTGTCACGTCCTACACGCTGGGCGGCTTCATCCATCTTCTCGTCGTGATTGCCGTCGTCGTGGTTCTGCTCAGGATCATCAGTGGGCGCAGGGTTCTTTGAACTGGGCTCGATGCGGCGGTCCGGCAATTGCGCGGCGCATACTTATTCTCGCCACAGGCCCCTGAAACCGGGAAAAGGGCGCACCATGGTCCGCACCTGCTGCCGGATCATTGCGGCAACCGGCAGGTGACGGCAACCCTGTTTCAGGATCCATGCACGCCTTTCAGGAACTCAGCCATGCCCGAAGTACGAAGCACCCCCATCCCCGGTGGCCATCCCGTCAAGTTGAGCGGCATCACCGAATTGCAGCGCCAGGAAGCCTTGCTAAAGACCGGGGCTTTGCAGAAGGCGATTTTCAACAGCGCAAATTTTTCCTGCATCGCCACCGACGCGAAAGGCGTGATCCAGATCTTCAACGTCGGCGACGAGCACATGCTGGGCTTTGCTGCGGCCGATGTGCTGAACCGGATCACGCCCGCCGACATTTCCGATGCGCTGGAAATGGTCGCGCGCGCCGCGGCCCTGAGCGTCGAATTCGAAGCGCAGATTGCTCCCGGCTTCGAAGCATTGGTGTTCAAGGCCTCGCGCGGCATCGAGGACATCTACGAACTGACGTACATCCGCAAGGACGGCAGCCGCCTGCCGGCGGGGGTGTCGGTCACGGCGCTGCGCGATGCCGAGGACACCATCATCGGCTACCTACTGATCGGCACCGACAATACCGCACGCAAGCAGATCGAAGCCGAACGGGCCCAGCTCGACCAGGCCTTGCAGGATCGGAATGCCGAACTGGAGGCTGCCAGGGCTCTGGCGGAAATGGCCAATCTCGCGAAATCGGATTTCCTTTCCAGCATGAGTCATGAATTACGCACACCGCTCAACGCGATCCTCGGTTTCGCCCAACTCATCGAATCCGGCAATCCGCCGCCGACGCCTTCTCAGCAGCGCAACCTGGACCAGATTCTCAAGGCAGGCTGGTATCTGCTGGAGCTGATCAATGAAATCCTCGACCTGGCGCTGATCGAGTCGGGCAAGACGACGCTGTCGCGCGAACCGGTCGCGCTGGCGGAGGTCATGCTCGAGTGCCGGGCCATGGTCGAGCCGCAAGCCCAGAAGCGCGGCATCGTCATGGCTTTTCCGCGCTTTGAACTTCCCAACTATGTCAGCGCAGACCGTACCCGACTGAAACAGGTGCTGATCAATCTGCTGTTCAATGCCATCAAATATAACAAGCCGGAGGGAACCGTCACGGTGGAGTTCCAACCGAGCCCGCCCAATTCGATCCGTGTCAGCGTTCGGGACACGGGCAAGGGTTTGGCTCCGGCACAGCTTGCGCAGCTTTTCCAGCCGTTCAATCGTCTCGGCAAGGAAGTCGGTGCCGAGGAAGGCACCGGCATCGGCCTGGTGGTGACCAAGCGGCTGGTCGAACTGATGGGCGGCACCATCGGTGCGGACAGCACCGTCGGCACTGGCAGCGTGTTCTGGTTCGAATTGGGCCTGGCGACCGAGCCGCTGCTCGCAATCCAGGAAGTCGAGCATGCGGCACTGGCACGACCGCGAGTGCCGGATGGGACGCCGCTGCGCACCGTTCTCTATGTCGAAGACAACCCGGCCAACCTCGAACTGGTCGAACAACTGATTGCACGCCGCCCGGAACTGGGGTTGCTCTCCGCAGCTGACGGTAATCTTGGCATCGAGTTTGCGCGCGTATACCAGCCGGCGGTCATCCTGATGGACATCAACCTGCCCGGCATCAGCGGCCTCGACGCCATGAGAATCCTGCGAGCAGACCCGATCACGGCGCATATTCCTATCATCGCGCTCAGTGCCAACGCGGTGCCCCACGACATCGAGAAGGCGCTCCAGGCCGGATTCTTCGACTATCTCACCAAACCGATCAAGGTCACCCAATTCATGGATACGCTGGACGTGGCACTGAAGGCATCTGGCCACGCATCCCGAAAGGAAGCCGTACGATGTTGACTACATCCGACATTCTCAACGCCAGCATCCTGATCGTCGACGATCAGGAGTCGAATGTGATCCTGCTGGAGGAAACGCTGCGTGAAAGCGGCTATAAGCAGATTTCCTCGACCATGAGTTCGCGGGAGGTCTGCGCGTTGCATCGAAAGAATTCCTACGACCTGATCCTGCTCGACCTGCAAATGCCGGACATGGATGGATTCCAGGTCATGGAAGGACTCAAGACCAACATTGCAGACAGTTATCTGCCGGTCCTCGTCATCACCGCCCAGCCCGGTCACAAGATGCGTGCCCTGCAGTCGGGTGCAAGGGATTTCATCAGCAAGCCCTTCGATCTTGCCGAAGTCAGGACACGCATCCGCAACACGCTCGAAGTGCGGCTGCTGTACCGGAAACTGGAGAATTACAGCAAGGACCTGGAGCAGATGGTGCAGGAACGCACCGCCGAGCTGCGCGAAAGCGAAGCCCGCTTTCGCAGCCTGACCGAATTGGCCTCCGACTGGTACTGGGAGCAGGACGAGAACGGAAACTTCACCAGGGTTTCCGGTCCTGTTCTGGAGATGCTCGGAATTCGCGTCGACAACCTGTCCGGCGAGGCGAGCGATGTGCGGGAGACGGGCTGGAACGAGGCCGAACGGAAAATGCTGCAGGAACGAATTGCCGCCCGCCAGCCCTTCCTCGATTTCATCTTCAGCCGCGCCAACCCCAATGGTTCGCAGCAAAAATTCCGGGTCAGCGGCGAGCCGATGTTCAACCAGTCGAGCCGCTTCATCGGCTACCGCGGCATCGGCGTCGAACTCACAGCGGCGAGCTAGACCATGGCGATTTCGCCACCCCATAGCCCGAGCCAGAACCATTTGCTCGCGGCGCTGCCCACGGCGGAATTCGCCGCCCTGGCAGCGCATCTGGAACTGGTGCCGATGCCGCTCGGCAAAATGCTCTATGAACCCGGCGGCCAGTTGCACCACGCCTATTTCCCCACTTCGTCGATCGTCTCGCTGCACTACGTCATGGAGTCGGGTGCATCAGCCGAAACCGCGGGCGTCGGCAACGAGGGTGTGGTTGGCATTTCGCTTTTCATGGGCGGTAACACCACATCAAGTTCAGCCGTGGTGCAGACCGCAGGCCACGCCTATCGACTTGATCGCCGCGTGCTGATGCAGGAATTCAACCATGCCGGCTCGCTGCAGCTTCTGCTGCTGCGCTACACGCAGGCGTTGATCACCCAGATGGCGCAGACCGCCGCCTGCAATCGGCACCATTCCGTGGAACAGCAACTCTGTCGCTGGCTGTTGCTGACACAGGATCGACTGCCTTCCAGCGAATTGGTCATGACGCAGGAACTTATCGCCAGCATGCTCGGCGTGCGTCGCGAAGGAGTTACCGAGGCGGCCGGTAATCTGCAGCGCGCGGGGTGCATCAGTTATCGTCGCGGCCACATTTCGATACTAGACCGGTCCAGACTGGAAACCCGTTCGTGCGAATGCTACGCCGTCGTGAAAAATGAATTGGGACGTTTGCTCGCCGATGTCGGGCACCGACAAGACACGGCGAACGTTTGACCGATAGCCGTGTCTGGCCGATTCCAGAATTCTTGAGCGAAGCCAATTAGACCCATTTCCGGATCACCGTCTCGCCGGCGCCGACTTTCGGGTTCGTGCGCCGGCCGTGGGTCGGTGAAGCCTCGATAGGTCTCGACGTGGTATCGGCCTTGTTGCAGTAAATCTGCCTGGACTACTTTCCAGTCCGGCCCGTTGCGGCTGCAATCAAATTTCCAACGGGATGGACGATTGCTTTCTACTCCGGTTTTGTTGTCTGCTGTCTCAACCACTCAAGGAACGCTGCGACCGCCGGCCGCCGTCCATGACGCGCTGGATAGACTGCGAAGTGCGCTTGCACTGTGATCGATTGGTCCCATCCGAATACTGGTTTGAGTTTGCGATCCGCAATATGTCCGGCAGCAATTTTTGCGCTTTCCAGCGTAACGCCGAGTCCTTGAGTTGCTGCTTCAATTGACATTTGAGCACGGTCGAACCGCAGGGCATATCGATCTGGCGGTGGTGAATTGCAGAATCTTGCAAACCAGTCGGGCCACTGGACCACACTCACGGCGCTCTGGATTAGGGGCACATCCAGGAGGCCTTCGAGCCGCCTAAGACGGTGGCGCTGAATGAATTTTGGGCTGGCCAAGGGCAGAACCCGCTCGTCAAACAACGGTTCAATCTCCAGGCCAGGCCAGTTCGGAACACCATACCGGATATCAATGTCGGCTTGTCCCAGCGCGAAGTCACTGTGCGTATGAGCCGCCGACAAATTGAGCAAAATTTCCGGATGTGTCGAAGTGAAATCGGAAATGCGCGGCATCAGCCAAAGGACTGCAATGCTAGGCGCCGAATGCAAATACAGGCTATTGGTGACGCCTTGCCTGAGATCGTCAGTTGCAGATGAAATGGCTGAAATGGCTCCCGCAACACGCGCCAAATACTGTTCACCCGCGACGCTGATTCGCACGCCATGAGCGCTTCGCTCAAAAAGCCGAACGCCTAATTGGGTTTCGAGTCGCGCAACCTGGTGGCTTACTGCGGAAGCCGTTAGATGAAGCTCCAATGCCGCCAGCGCAAAGCTGCGGCGCCGTGCCACGGCTTCAAAAGCTTGCAGGTTGGTAATAGGGGGCAAGAATGACATTGCGCCAAAACCTCCCTTAAATGACAGATCGTCATCTTACCATGACGATTAATCGCTTGTCGTCATGAAGGCGTGGCCATAGTATGACTCCCGCCAACGAGGAGACAGAGCAAGGTTCAAAAAACCGATGCTTCCCAAAGAGGCTAAAAATAGCCCGGGCAGGCTGGCCGCTCATCTCTGCATTTGGCTTATCTAATTTCGACAGGAGATGAATGCAATGTTGCTCAAAGACAAGGTCGCGGTGATCACCGGTGGTGCCGGCCTCAACGGACTCGGGTTCGCTACCGCACGGCTCATGGCAGCGCAAGGTGCCAGCGTCGCTATTCTCGACCTGGCCCGTGCAGAACCGGCAGCTGCCGCTGCCCAACTCGGCACTGGGCATCTTGGCGTAGTGGCCGACGTCACCGACAAGGCGTCCTGCGACGCCGCCGCGGCCGAGGTGCTGAAGGCTTTCGGCCGTATCGACTTGCTGGTGAACAATGCCGGCATCACGCAGCCGGGCAAGACGCTGGAGATCACCGGCCCCGACTACGACCGCATCCTTGACGTCAGCCTGCGCGGGACGCTCTACATGTCGCAGGCGGTACTGCCGACGATGCAGGCGCAACACAGTGGCTCGATTATCTGCATCTCGTCGGTTTCGGCACAGCGCGGCGGCGGCATCCTCGGCGGCCCGCACTACTCGGCGGCCAAGGCCGGCGTGCTTGGCCTGGCGCGTGCGATGGCGCGCGAATTCGGACCCGTCGGCATCCGCGTCAACTGCATCACGCCCGGCCTGATCGGCACAGACATCATCAAGGGCAAACTCACCGAGGACAAGAAAGCCGAAATTGCCGAGACGATCCCGCTCGGCCGCCTGGGACGCGCCGATGACATCGCCGGCGCCTGCGTCTTCCTCGGCAGCGACCTTTCACTGTATTGCACCGGCATCACGCTCGACGTGAACGGCGGCATGTTGATTCACTGAAGCCAGACGCTTCAAACCTTACAACCAAAGGAGACAAACATGACAGCATCCAAGTTCCAACCCACCCGCCGCAAGATTCTTCTCGGCGCCGCTGCACTACCGCTGGCCTCGGCACTGCCGCTGTTTTCGATCGGAACCGGTCGGGCCTACGCCGCCGAATTCCAGTTGAAGTATGCAACCGGACAGGACCCGACGCACCCGGTGAATCTGCGGGCGCAGCAGGCGATCGACCGCATCCGCGAGGCTACGTCGGGTC
>VEPA01000170.1 GCA_012026675.1 Betaproteobacteria bacterium
CCATCGATCTTCACCACCTCGACCCTGGCGGCTATGGCCGCCGCAGGTTCCGCCTTGACCGGCGCTTCGACCAGCTTCAATGCAAGTGCACTCATGTCGTTCTCCTTTTTCATTCCGGGCTATCGGTCAGGCATGCACCTTGAATGACCCGGCGTACTTCTTCGGGTCCTTGCCATCCCAGACCACGCCATCGATCAGCTTGTGGCTGCGCATGTCGCTCTTCGGCAGCGCGACGCCGGCGGCGGTGGCCGCCTGCTTGTAGATGTCGATGCGATTCACCTTCTTCGCCACAGCGAGGTAGTCGGGGGCGTCCTTGATCAGGCCCCAGCGCTTGTGCTGGGTAAGGAACCACATGGCGTCCGACAGGTAGGGAAAATTCACGGCGCCGTCGTTGAAGAACTTCATGTGGTTCTTGTCGTCCCAGCTCCTGCCCAGGCCATTGGAATAGCGGCCGAGCATGCGTTCGAGGATCACGTCCATGTCGGTGTTGATGTAGGCCTTTTGCGCCACGGTCTCGGCAGTCGTACGCCGATTGGCCAGCGAGGCGTCGATCCACTTGCCGGCCTCGAGCACCGCTGCGGTCATGGCACGCGCCGTATTGGGGTTCTTCGCCACGAAATCGGCCGTGGTACCGAGAACCTTCTCCGGGTGATCGACCCAGATGTCCTGCGACGTCACCGCGGTGAAGCCGATCTTGTCCATGATGGCGCGGTTGTTCCAGGGCTCGCCGACGCAGAAGCCGTCCATGTTGCCGACGCGCATGTTGGCCACCATCTGCGGCGGCGGCACGGTGATGTTCTTGACGTCCTTGAAGGGGTCGATGCCTTGGGCCGCCAGCCAGTAGTAGAGCCACATGGCATGGGTGCCGGTGGGGAAGGTCTGGGCAAAGGTGTATTCGCGATCCTTCGAAAGCACCTTCTTCGCCAGCGTCGCGCCGTCCGTGACACCGGCTTCCTTGAGCTTGTTTGACAAAGTGATGGCCTGGCCGTTGTTGTTGAGGCTCATTAGTACTGCCATGTCCTTCTTCGGTCCGCCAATGCCCAGCTGCACGCCATAGACCAGGCCGTAGAGCACGTGGGCGGCATCGAGTTCGCCATTCACGAGCTTGTCGCGCACGCTGGCCCAAGAGGCTTCCTTGGTCGGAATGATCTTGATGCCGTACTTCTCGTCGAACTTCTGCACCGCGGCCATGACGACCGAGGTGCAGTCGGAGAGGGGAATGAAGCCGATGCGCACTTCCTTCTTTTCGGGCGCATCGGAACCGGCGGCCCAGGCGCCGGAACGAACTCCGGGCGGCACCATGCTCATGAGCGCGGCTCCGCCAGCGAGTTGCAGGAAATCACGCCGCGAAGGTCCGGCAGCAGGCGGTGCGGGAAGCTCGACCGTGGCGGTCGGCACGCTGGTCTCAACGGCGTTGGCAAGCTTGTCTTCATGGTTCATCTCGATCTCCGTTTGAACTACATCCCGCCAGGGGATACCGTCTCCGGCTTGCGCCGGAGACATAAAAAAACGGCGCCCGTTGCGCATCGCCGGGAACAAACCCTGGAAACGCAACAGACACCGTTGTCCTTTGTACCGAACCGCCTTTGATCCGGCACTCAGGGCTTACTTAGCAACCGCTGTGCCACCTTTGCACAAAATGCCCCAAAGGGCCGTGATTACTGGAGGTTTAAATTAAAAGTCGGCGCTGGTGCGACGCCGACCGGCATCGCTTGCTGCACCGCAATAGCGCGCCAATGGGGTACGCCGCACCGCTACGGTGCTCGAACTACAACAGGAGCTTTGCCATGTCGACCAGGTCGGCGGCGACCTTGCCGATCGGCTGCGCGCGTTCCATGGCCAGCTTGCGCAGGGCCGCGTAGGCCTGTTCCTCATCGAGGCCGCGGGTCTTCATCAGAATGCCCTTGGCTTTCTCGACGACCTTGCGCTCGGAGAGCTTTTTTGTCGCCACGGCCAGCTCCTGCTTGAGCTTCTGGTGCTCCTCGAAGCGCGCGATGGCAACGTCCACGATCGGCTTCAGCCTTGCCAGGTCGAGGTTGTCGACGACATAGGCGGAAACGCCGGCCTTGAACGCGGCACGCATGACGGCCTCGTCGCTCTCCTGGGTCAGGATGATCACCGGGCGCGGCATTTCCCTCTCCATCACCGCCAGATTCTCCAGCGTGTCGCGCGAAGGGGACTCGGTTTCGATCAGGATCACGTCGGGCTTGATGGCCTCAATCTGCGCCGTCAGGTCGAGGGCCGAAGGCAGTACGGCAGCTACCTGGTGGCCGGCCATGGCCAGCCCGGCGCAAAGCTCGCCGGCGCGGACGCGGGATTCGTCGATGATCAGAATGCGCAGCATGAGCCCAGCGCACGCAAAATGCGTGCCGCTAGGCCTTCCTAGACCTTCAAGCGCTCCACGATGTCGCTGACGAAGACTTCAGGGTGCAGCCCGACGCCAAGCACCGTATTGCAGCTCGGACACAGATACAAGCCGCCCAGGGCGATGCTCTGGCCCTGCTCGGCGATGTCGACCACTTCGAACTTGACGGACGAAATGGTCGCCTCGCATTTGGGGCATTTGGCAGTGTGCTTCATGAGGCCCTCCCGCTTGCAGAACCGGCAGGATTGCTTTCCCGAATCCCGTGCCAGTCAAGAACTCCCTCAATGTATAGGCGGCTTCCGACGGACAATCAAGATGCGCACGCTTTTGCGGCGCCGACCCGACTTGAAGCAATCCGGCAAGTTCCCCGGGACCGGAGACCTCCCAGGCCGTCAGCCGGTGCTCCAGCCGCGCGGACGCTTCATGCCGGCGATGCGGCAGGCCTGCTTGACGTAGCCGTAGGGAAACAGTTCGAAGATCAGGTTGCGCGCCGGGACGCCGTAGAACTCCGCCAGATGCCGGGTGACGAAGCGGACGTCGGGGATCACCTGGTGTTCCTGGTAGAAGTCGCGCATGAAGTTGATCGCCACCCAGTGGGCGTCGCCCAGTTCGATGTTTTCCTGCTGGGCCAGGATCCGGGCCAGTTGCTCGTTCCAGTCCGTCGGGTCGATCAGGTAACCCTCGTCGTCGATGGCCGGCAATTCTGCTGTTGCATCCATTGGACACCTCCTTTGTCGTTGTAGCTGCGATACAGTAGCCGATGCCATAATACATCATGCCGTGATATACGCACAATATGATATGTTCGGATTGTTCCGCACCGGGGATGAACCAGCGATGACCAGGAAGACGCCCAACAAGAAGGAATTCGAAACCCTGTCCGAGTTCCGCTATCGCCTGCGCCGCTTCCTGCGCTTTTCCGAACAGGTGACGCGCAAGAACGGCATCACCCCGCTGCAGTATCTGCTGCTGCTGCACATCAAGGGCTTTCCCGGACGCAACTGGGCGACCGTCGGCGAACTCGCCGAACGCCTGCAGGCGCAGCACCACGGCACGGTGGCGCTGATCTCGCGCTGCGAAAAGCTGGGCTGGGTCGCGCGCCGGCAGGGCCAGGCCGACCGTCGCGCGGTCGAGGTGCATCTGACCGAAAGCGGCGAGCGCATGGCGGCGAAGATGGCGCAGCTGCACCGCGACGAACACCTCGATCCCGGCGGCAGCCTTCTGCTGCCGCAGTTGCAGCACTTGCAGCACTCGCAGGAGGAATAGGATGATGCCCCCACGCTCACTACGTTCGCTGCCCCCAAGGGGGCGCAGGTCCCCCTTGGGGCGGCCCGGCGGGTGACCTGATGACCACACCCGACCCGCTGCAACTCGCCGCCGCAGTGCGCAAGGCCTGCGTGCTGGCCGCTCTCGACGGCTACGAACGCGCGCAGATCGCCGGGCTGTGCCAGGAAGGCGCCTGGGAGGCCGCCGTCGATGCCATGCGCATGCTCGACCTCGACGCCCTCGTCGCCTACGGCACGGCACGCGAGCCCGCTGCGGGGCAATCGGGCCCCTGACGCGCCAGCAGCCGGTTCAGCGCGCAGCGCCGGTCATCCTTGTCCAGCGCCGCCAGTTCGGCCACGCGCCGGTAGAAACGCGGCAGGTCGCCCTGCTCCTGTTCGAGCAGGGCGTCGAAGGCCGGCACCCATTCTCGGTAAAGCGAAAATGCCGCCAGGCTGGCGTTGTTGAAGTCCGCGCCGAACAGGCGGTCGTAGCCGGCGTAGCCGCCCCAGCCTGTACGCAAGGTGGCGTAGTCGCGGCGCAAGGCCTCGATCAGTTCGGCCTTGGCACGGCGCTGCTGATCCGGGGGCCGCTCAACGGCATACAGCGCGCGAAATTGCCGGCGGTAATCCAGTAGCAGCCCCGTCACGGCCACGCGGCGTGTCCGCTGCGCCTCGAAGGCGGCACGCAGCCCAATGCCCGCCGGGCCAGCCGTCCAGCGCCGCAGGCCGTCGTTTTCCACGGCTGTGGCAAAGGACTCGTTGAAGGCGGTATCGTCCCTGACGTAGACCACCTGGTGCGCCAGTTCGTGGAACACCGTGCGCGCCACTTCCAGAGTGCCATGGCGCAGGAAGGTGTTGAGCACCGGGTCGTCGAAGAAACCCAGCGTGGAATAGGCCGCCACGCCGCCGACAAAGCTGTCGTAGCCTTCCGCGCGCAAGTCCGCGGCGACGCGTTCGGCCTCGTCCCGGTCATAGTAGCCGCGGTAGCTCACGCAGCCGACAAACAACATGCACCAGCGTTTCGGCTGGAGCGAGAATTCCGGCGCGGCAAAAACATTCCACAGCACGTAGGGACGCCGCAGATCGGCGTAAAGGCGATAGCTGGAGTTGTCGGGTAGGGCCAACTCGCGGCTGGCAAAGTCGCGGATCGCCAGCACCTCCTCCAGTTGCCGGCGCAACGCCGGATCGCCGTCCGCTTCGCGCATCAGCTCGCCGATCGGCTTTGCCGCGCGCATGACGTCGAGGTGGCCGCCGACCGCCTGTGCGTAGTAGGCGATATTGCTGCAAGCCGCCAGCGAAACCGTCACGACGACGGCGAGGATACGGGCCCTAGTTCCTTTCATGCTGCGCAAAGCGTCCGGATTGCAGGAAGGCGACGATCTGTGCGGCACAGCGTCGCGAGGCAAGCATTTCCGAGTGCGCCACGGGCAGCGCGATGTGGTCCGCGGCTCCCGGCAGGCGTGTCTCGGCCAGCGTCACGACGCCGTCATTGGGCCGCGGCAGGCCCGGCACGACGCGGCCAAGCCCGACGCTGCGGGTACCCGCCAGCACGCCGACTGCGATACCGGCGCGCGGAGCGGCGGTGGCATCGGGGCCGCGCGCCAGCCACTCGTTGATCGAGCGTCCAAGCAGCGCCGGCATCCCCGCGACGCGCGCCAGGCGCCGCGCGCAATGGCTGTCGGTGCAGGGCGTGCCGAGCAGCACCACCCGGCGCAGGCGCGAATCGGCGTCGTGCCGCAGCATGTCGAGGATCACCAGGCCGCCGAGGCTGTGGCCGACCAGATGGATTTCGCTCGCGCTGCCCCCGGCGACAAAGCGCCGCAGCGCCAGCGCGTTCTGCGACAGGCTGGCGCCCACGCTCGGGTATCCGAAGCGCAACGTGCGGTAGCCGCTGCGCCGCAACCAATGGCCATGGGGCACGAGGACCGCGGCCGGCGTCCATAAGCCGTGCACCAGAATCACGGTTGCCGGCGTTTGCTGCGCGGCGGCATCGCTCGGTTGATTGGGTTCGGGGTTCACGCGGCCGATTTTGTCAGATCGCCGCGCGATTAGCCGGCCGCGAGCCCTTTCTCGCGCCAGGTCGTCTCAAAGTGCGCTTGGCGATTGGCGAGCTTTTCGAACCGGTTGGCCCAGACGCGCCTGGCAACTGGGCAGCCAGTCGCCCAGCGTTTTTTTGGTAGTTGCCGGGATCGCTTTAGGGCCGGCGGATACAATCCGCAGCTCCACGCCGAGGCGTGCTGGCAGCCGACTTGGCGCCTTACAGGGACGTCCGCCGGACCGGCAAAATGCAGTCCAGGCTCATGGCCAATCCAGTTTGTTCAGGGTATGCCTGATCCACTGATCCTGCACTTTGAGCAGTTCGCGATAGACCTTGCGGACCGTATGGCTGATTTCGGTTTTCAGCCCGGCCAGATAAAGCGCAAAGCCTCGGCCAGCGTTTGCTGTTCCTCCATGTCAAGTTCCTTTGCATGCCTATTACCTCCTCCCGCGCAACCGAGACCGCTTGTTGAAACAAGCGCTTTGGCGATTTTTCGGTTCCGTAGTTCCGCCCGGAAAGCGCCGCAACCCGGACTCCACCTGAATGAAGGCAGCCGCCATTCGGCCTATGATGTGAACGACACGACTATCCATCGCAGGCGCAAGCTGCGGACACCACTATGACGAAGCACGGCAAGAGCGCAACGCGCACCGAAAGCGATTCCTTCGGCCCCATCGAGGTCCCCGACGACCGGCTGTGGGGGGCGCAGACGCAGCGTTCGCTGGAATTCTTCGACATCTCCAGCGAACGCATGCCGGAAGAAATCGTGCTCGCGCTGGCCACGGTAAAGGCCGCATGTGCCCGGGTCAATAGCGAACTCGGCCTGCTGCCCACGGACACGGCAGAGGCGATCGTCACGGCCGCCGAGGAAGTGCTCGCCGGCCGGCACGCGCAGGAGTTTCCCCTGTCGGTGTGGCAGACCGGCTCCGGCACCCAGAGCAACATGAACATGAACGAAGTGCTGGCCAATCGCGCATCCGAACTGCTCGGCGGCGAACGCGGCCGCGGCCGGCGCGTGCATCCCAACGACGAGGTCAATCTTGGCCAGTCCTCGAACGACATTTTCCCCACCGCGATGCACTACGCCGCCGCGCTGGGCATCCGGCGCCGCCTGCTGCCGGCACTAACCGAATTGCGTGAATCACTGGCGCAAAAGTCCGCGGAGTTCATGGACATCGTCAAGATCGGCCGCACGCATTTGCAGGATGCGACACCGCTGACCCTGGGCCAGGAATTTTCCGGCTACGTCGCCCAGCTCGACCACGCCGAGGCGGTCATCGCCGCCGCCCTGCCCTCGCTTTATCCGCTGGCGGTCGGCGGCACCGCGGTCGGCACCGGCCTCAACACCCATGCCGAATTCGGCGCCCGCGTCTCGGCAGATCTCGCGCGCGGCAGCGCCCTGCCCTTCGTCGGCGCCGCCAACAAGTTCGCCGCGCTGGCCAGCCACGACGGCCTGGTCGCCGCACATGGCGCACTGAAGACGCTGGCCGTGGCGCTGATGAAAATCGCCAACGACATCCGCTGGCTGGCCTCGGGGCCGCGCTCGGGCCTCGGCGAAATCGCGATTCCGGAAAACGAGCCGGGCAGCTCGATCATGCCGGGCAAGGTCAACCCGACCCAGTGCGAGGCGCTGACCATGGTCTGTTGCCAGGTCATGGGCAACGATGTCGCGATCGTCATCGGCGCCGCCGCCGGCAACTTCGAACTCAACGTGTTCAAGCCGCTGATCGCGCATAACTTCCAGCAAAGCCTGCGCCTGCTGGCAGATGGCATGCAAAGCTTCGAGGCGCACTGCGTGCGCGGCATCGTCGCAAACCGCGAGCGTATCGCCGAACTGCTGGAGCGCTCGCTGATGCTGGTGACGGCGCTGGCGCCGCACATCGGTTACGACCGCGCCGCGGCCATCGCCAAGCGTGCGCACCAGGAGGGAACCACGCTGCGCGCGGCGGCACTTGCCACGGGCGACGTCACGGCGGATGAATTCGACCGCTGGGTGAAGCCAGGGGACATGATCGGTGGCGGCCGATCGCCGTAGCACCAGCGCCGTCAGCAAGGGATACCGTCTCCGGCTCAGCCGGAGACATAACTTTCGGCGTCGGGCCGACGCCACCGCCTTGCTCACGGCTGCTCTGGGGAATCCTTCTCCGGCGCGTCTGCGGGCAGTTCGCGCGCCTGCTTCTGGCGAAGCCTTGCGTTCTTGTCCTCGTTGGCGAAGACGAAGCGGCCGTGCAGCACGCAGCCCTTCATGCCAGGATCGCAAGGCAGGTTATTGACCTTGGAACACAGGTCGTCGGTTTCGTGCGGACAACCCCAAGAGCCGGCCATGAATCAGCTGCCCAATTCAGCGCCCGATATCCTCGATGGCATCGATCACCATGCTCGTCCCGATGGCGATCAGCAATATGTCCGCGGCAACGCGCACATAGCGGTGCTGGGGCGGTGGCGGCGGCAGGCGCAAGATCAGCTCCCGCGGCAGTTCGTAGTAGTGCACATCTTTTGGCAGCGGCTGGCCCGTGGCCCACTTCTTCGCCTGTCCGGGCGGCATGCAGCCATTGTTCTTCTTGGCCAGGCCGGGCGGACATTTGCCGGCCTTGAAGCGCGTGCCGTAATAGTCGTTGACCTCACGCCGGGCGTCGTCGCTGAAGCCGCCGTGCCCATGGTCGCCATGGCCGGACTTGGCGCCGCCCTTGTCCGCCTTGGCTGCCTTGTTGCCCGCCCACTCGGGCTTGTCGGCGATTGCGCCGGCGCTTGAAAAGGCTGCCAGGGCGGCAACCAGCACCAGGCGCTGAGGAAACTTGAGATTTGCGTTCATGATGTACTCCCGAATTTCGCAAGTGACAGCCGGCAATGTAGCAGGGAAACGGTTTGCGCGTTAACTGCGCAGCAGCAGCGCGTTGAGTCCGCGCGGCGCGCGCACCAGGTCGGCCAGGGTGTAGTCGTCCAGCGTCGCATAGAGCGCATCGAAGGCGCGCACCAGCACCGCGGTGAGCCGGCAGGCCGGAGCGATGCAGCAAACCGCGGCATCGGTGGAGAGACATTCGACGATGGGCGCGTTGCCTTCGCTGGCGCGCACGATCTGGCCCAGCCGGATCGCCTCGGGTTCGCTCGCGAGGCGGATGCCGCCGCCCTTGCCGCGCACCGATTCGATGACGCCCGAACGCGACAGTTGATGCACGACCTTCATCAGGTGGTTCTCCGAGATATCGTAGGCGGCGGCGATCTCGGGTATCGTCGCCAGGCGTTCGCGATTGAGCGCGAGGTACATCAGCACGCGCAGGGTATAGTCGGAAAAAGTGGTGAGTTTCATGCTCGGCAGTTTACGCCATAAGCAGTACAAAATATATTGCTTTACAAAAAAACCGATGGTAGGATGAAGCTGTATGAATTTTACTGCTTTTAAAACCATGTCCACCCAAAATACCCCACCCGATGAAGCGGACATCAGAAACCTCCTGCGCCAGGTGATCGATCCCGAAGCCGGCATGAACATCGTCGACCTCGGCCTCGTCTATCGCGTCGAAGCCGGGTCCGAACGCGTGCTGGTCGAGATGACCATGACCTCGCCGGCCTGTCCGCTGGGCGAGATGATCATGGACGAGGTCAGGGATGCGCTCGCCCCCGCGCTGCCGGATGGCTGTGCAGTCGACATCCGCCTGGTCTGGGAGCCGCCCTGGGAACCGGCGATGATGAGCACCGCCGGCAAGCAGCATTTCGGCTGGTAGCCGGCGATGGCCGACCTGCGCCCCGCCGCCCGCGTGCCGCTGCTGGTGCTGGGCATGCTGTCGCTGGTGGGCGGCGTGCTGGCCGGCCTGACGCGGCTGGACTGGAATATGCCGGCGTTGGCCGCCGGTGCGGCGGGCTGGCATGGCGCCTTGATGATTTCCGCCTTCCTCGGTACCGTAATCAGCCTCGAACGCGCCGTGGCGCTGGGCCGCGGCTGGGCCTATCTGGCGCCGGCCGCCGCAGGCATCGGCGGCGTGGCCCTGTTGGCGGGCGCGCCGCTACTGCTGACGCAGGTACTCGGCGTGGCAGCCGCCGCCGTTCTCGTATTGGCAACTGCCCTGGTCATGCAACGGCTGGTGGCGCCCTTCACCGTCATTCTCGCCCTCGGCGCCCTGTGCTGGCTCGTCGGCAACACCGCGTGGCTCGCCGGCGGGACGCTGCATCCCGCCGTGCCCTGGTGGCTGGCCTTCCTGGTGCTGACCATTGCCGGCGAGCGCCTGGAGCTGAATCGCTTCCTGCCGACGCCGCACGAGGCGCAACGGCTGTTTCTGTTCGTCGTCGTCCTGATCCTGGCCGGCGCGGTCGGCAGCCTGGGCGACGAGGAGACCGGCCTCGCGGTGTTCTCCGCCGGACTGCTGGCGCTGGCCATCTGGCTGCTGCGCTACGACATCGCCCAGCGCAACATGCGGCGACCGGGCCTCACCGGCTTCATCGCCCACTGCCTGCTCGCAGGTTATGCCTGGCTGGCCTTTGCCGGCCTGCTGGGCATTCTCGGCGGCCTCAATCCCGGCCATCCCTGGCGCGACGCGACGCTGCACGCGGTGGCGCTGGGCTTCGTGTTCTCGATGATCTTCGGCCATGCGCCGATCATTTTCCCCGCCGTGATGAGGGTGAAGATTCCCTGGCATCCGCTGGCCTACCTGCCGCTGGCCCTGCTTCACGGCTCGCTCGCCTGGCGCGTGGCGGGGAGCTTGCTTGACGGCTTCGCGCTGACCCGCCAGGGCGGCATGGCCAATGCCCTCGCCCTGCTGCTGTTCATCCTTACCCTGCTCGCCAGCGTGTTCCGCGGCCGGCAGGAAATTCCGGCGGCACGATGATGGCGGAACAAAATGCCGCAGGCCGCCCCGCCGTCAAGGCGACCAGCGAAACCGTGCTGGCGATCCGCCACTGGACGCCGACACTGCTGTCCTTCCGCTGCACACGCCCTTCCGAATTCCGCTTCACGCCGGGGCACTACACCCGCCTCGGCCTCGGCCATGGCGACAATGGCGACGCGGATTTCGGTGACTGGGTGTGGCGCCCCTACTCGCTGACCTCGGCACGCGACGACGACTTCCTCGAATTCATCTCCGTGCTGGTTCCCGGCGGTGCATTTTCCGAAAAGCTGCGCCACGTCAAGGTCGGCGACACGCTCGGCGTCGACAAGGCCGCCTACGGTTTCCTCACCGTGGACCAGCTGGCGCCGGGCAAGGATCTGTGGCTGCTCGCCAGTGGTACCGGGCTCGGCCCCTTCGTGTCGATCCTGCGCGATCCGGCGGTCTGGCAAAACTGGCAGCGCCTGATCCTGGTGCACAGCGTGCGCCAGGCGGCGGAACTGGCCTGGCGCGAGGAAATCGCCGCGCTGCCCGCCGCGTTCGCGGGGGCGCAGGCGACGATCGGCTACATCCCCATCGTCACTCGCGAACCAGGTGCCACCACGCTCGCGCAGCGTATCCCCGTGCTGTTCGCGGATGGCCGCCTGGAGCAGGCCGCCGGCACATCGCTGAGCCTCGCCGACTCGCGCCTGATGGTCTGCGGCAATCCCGATCTGGCCAAGGAAATGCGCCAGTTCCTGAGCGAACGCGGCTACGCCACCACTCGCCGCGGCGTGCCGGGGCAGATGGCCTTCGAGAAATACTGGTAAGCCGGCTCATTCACGTCACCATTCACGTCACACAACAGGAGCATCCGATGCCATACCGCAATTCGCGCTGGCTGATCCTCGCCGCCTCCCTCGCGCTGGGCGCCGCCCCCGCCCGGGCCGCCGACCACGCGCATGAGCACGACGCCCACGGCGCCGCCACGCTGAAGCTCGACAACGGCCAGAAGTGGAAAACCGATGCGCCGCTGCGACAGGGCATGAAGAACATCAAGGCCGCCGTGCAGCCGCACTTGCACGCCATCCACGAAAACACGCTGAAGGCGGCGACCTATCAGACCCTGGCGAAACGAACCGAGACGCAAATCGCCTTCATGGTCAAGAACTGCAAGCTGGCGCCGGACGCCGATGCACAGCTGCATCTGGTCATCGCCGAGCTTGGCGCCGCGGCGGAAGCCATGGCGGGCAAGGACAAGGCGCAGTCGCGACAGCAGGGCGCACTGCAACTGGTCCGCGCGCTGGAAACCTATGGCGAATTCTTCGATCATCCCGGCTGGAGCGAGGCGGCGGCGAAGCACGCGCACTGACCGGCGCAGCGATACTGCCCGCGCTCCCCGCCATGAAGCGCCATCCCGACCTGCTGCAACTTTCCCGCGAACATTACGGCGCGCTGAAGCTGGCGCGCGACGCGCGGCGTGCCGCCGCATCCGCAACACCGGACGCGGTGGCGGCACTCGCCCAACGCGTGGCGCAGACCTTTGCCGCCGAGCTCGATCCGCACTTTCGCGTCGAAGAGCAGGGCATCTTCCTGCGGCTAACGCAGGCCGGCCAGCATGAGCTGGTCGCACGCACCTTGGCCGACCATGCCGAATTGCGCCGTCTCGCCGGTGCATTGGCGACGCCGGATGCCGCCACGCTGCTGCGCTTCGCCGAATTGCTCGCGGCGCATGTCCGTTCCGAGGAGCGCGAAGTATTCGAGGCAGCGCAAGACTTGCTGCCTCCCGCCGGGTAGAACCATGGCAAAGAAGTTTCCATTGCATCCAAAGCATCCCGAGAGAATCTGCTGGGGCTGCGACAAATACTGCCCGGTCGATTCGCTCGAATGCGGCAACGGATCGGACCGCACGCAGCACCCGGTGGAACTGCTGGGCGAGGACTGGCTCGAGCACGGCGACTGGGGAATAGAGACGGGAACGGGATCGACGCGAACCGACGGCGGCGCCGACAAGGGGCAGGACCCGGAATAGTTTCCGCGAGCTCCCTGGTCAAGAGTCGGCGCCGGCGGGACGGCAACCGGAACATATATTGGCTATCCGGAACCTGTGCCTGCCAAGTGCGCGAGGTTTTCGAGGAACCATACATCCTGGAGCAACTGCTGGCCGCACGGGGCGATCGTCATGAGTCCCGGCTTGTCGACGACACGGCTTTCGACGGGCTTGACTCAATCTGGCGACGTCATCAAGGGGGCCGCCTTCTCTCCAAAGACGCGACTGGCGCGAATATCGGCCGCAGCAATCGTGACCAGATCGCGTCGCGTAACCTGCTCGCCGCCACGCTCGAACAGCCGGTTGGCATGGCGCAAACGCATCCGGTCGATGGCATTGCGGATCGAGCGGGCGTTGGCGAAATGCGGCATCTGCATGCGCAGGCGGATGTACTCGCCGAAGGCCTGCGCGCTGTCCGCGTCAAAACGGTAGTTGAGATTCACCATCATCATTTCGGCGATCTCCATGAGTTCCTCCGTCGAGTAATCAGGGAAGTCGATGTGGTGGGCAATGCGCGATGACATTCCTGGGTTGCTGGAAAAGAAGTTCTCCATGCGGTCCTTGTAACCGGCCAGGATGACAACCAGGTCGTCACGCTGGTTCTCCATGACCTGCAGCAGAATCTCGATCGATTCGGCGCCGTAATCGCGCTCGTTCTCGGGTTTGTACAGGTAATAGGCCTCGTCGATGAAGAGCACGCCGCCCATGGCCCGCTTCAGCACTTCCTTGGTTTTCGGCGCCGTGTGGCCGATGTACTGGCCAACCAGATCGTCGCGCGTCACTGCAACGACATGGCCCTGGCGGACATAACCGAGGCGGTGCAGAATCTTCGCCATGCGCTGTGCCACCGTGGTCTTTCCAGTGCCGGGATTGCCGGTGAAGCACATGTGCAATGAAGGCGGCTGCGCGCTGAGGTTCATGTTCTTGCGCAGCCGGTCCATGAGCAGTAGCGCCGCGATTTCGCGGATGCGGGTCTTTACCGGATTGAGTCCGATCAACTCGCGATCCAATTGGTCGAGGATCTCGAAGACATGTGAGTTCTCCACTGCGCCGGCAAGGTCGACGGGCGTGTCGTCGGCCAGTTCCGCCAGTATCTTTTCGCTGCTGCCCATGGTGGCTCCGTTCGATGATGTCATCCTGTTGCCATTATTCGATTACGCGTAGCGCGATCCTTCGGGCCGATCGACTGCATAAGACCGCACCGTGTAACGGACCTGGCGCCCCGGACCCTCCTGCCTTACCAGGCCGAATCCGGGCTCGTCCGCAGGGCGATTCACCAAGAAGGACATCCGCGGCGTTTCCCAGCCGCGACTGCTGTCGAAGGCGGTGACACGGACGTAATGGCGCGGGTAGGTGCGGCGGCACTCGTTGATTTCCATCAATATGCCGGCCGGATCCTTGAGGTCGAACATCGGAATGCCCCACATTTCCCAATAGGTATTGCGTGGATGGGGATCGTCGGTGTATTCCACGTTCAGCGCCCAGCCCTGTTTCAGCCCGTAGGCAATTTGCGCGGTGATTTGCTCGTCGCTGAGGTCGGGCAGAAACGAGAACTGTCCCTGGGTAAGTCGCATGGTATTTTCTCCTTGGTTGATTGGCGTTCAGTCGAGCATCAAAAACTGGCGGTTGCCGTGGGGACAAAGTCCGCCGTATCCGTGGACGCGTAGTTGAAGCTGATGTCCTTCCAGGTATCCAGCGCCGCCTGCAACGGCTTGCACCAACGCGCCGCGTTTTGCAGGATCGACGGCCCCTCGTTCCAGATGTCGTGGCCTTCGTTGCGCGCCTGGATCATCGCTTCCAGGGCGACGCGGTTGGCCGTCGCGCCGGCCTGGATGCCCATCGGGTGGCCGATGGTGCCGCCGCCGAACTGCAGCACCACGTCCTCGCCGAGGTAGGTGATCAGCTGGTGCATCTGCCCGGCGTGGATGCCGCCCGATGCGACCGGCATGACGCGGTTGAGCGATGCCCAATCCTGGTCGAAGAAGAGGCCGTTTTCCAGCGACATCGGCGTATGGTTCTCGCGCAGCGTGTCGTAGTAGCCCCTGATCATGTTCGGGTCGCCCTCCAGCTTGCCGACCACCGTGCCGGCATGGATGTGATCGACTCCCGCCATGCGCATCCACTTGCAGATGACGCGGAAGCTCATGCCGTGGTTCTTCTGTCGCGAGTAGGTGGAGTTGCCGGCGCGGTGCAGATGCAGGATCATGTCTTTTTTGCGTGCCCACTTCGCCATCGACTGAATCGCCGTGTAGCCGATCACCAGGTCGATCATGACGATCACCGAGCCCAGCGACTTGGCGAATTCGGCACGTTCGTATATTTCCTCCATGGTCCCGGCAGTCACGTTCAGGTAATGGCCCTTGACCTCGCCGGTGGCGGCGGAGGCCTTGTTCACCGCCTCCATGCAGTAGAGGAAGCGGTCACGCCAGTGCATGAAGGGCTGCGAATTGATGTTCTCGTCGTCCTTCATGAAGTCGAGGCCCCCCTTCAGCCCTTCATAGACCACACGGCCGTAGTTGCGCCCGGACAGGCCCAGCTTTGGCTTGGTGGTGGCGCCGAGCAGCGGGCGGCCGAACTTGTCGAGTCGCTCGCGCTCGACGACGATGCCGGTGGCCGGGCCCTGGAAAGTTTTCAGATAGGCCACCGGTATGCGCATGTCCTCGAGGCGCAACGCCTTGACCGCCTTGAAGCCGAACACATTGCCGATGATCGAGGCCGTCAGGTTGGCGATCGAACCGGGTTCGAACAGGTCGATGTCATAGGCGATGTAGCCGAAGTACTGCGCTTCCTTTTCAGTACCCGCGCCGGTTCCCGGTACCGGATCGACGCGGTAGGCCTTGGCCCGATAGACGTCACAGGCCGTCAGCCGGTCGGTCCACACCACTGTCCAGGTCGCCGTCGACGACTCGCCGGCAACGGCGGCGGCAGCCTCGATGGCGTCCACGCCTTCCTGCGGCGTGATGCGGAACACGGCAATGAGATCGGTGACTTTGGGTTCGTAATGCGCATCCCAGTAGCCCATCTTGGCATAGGGGATCACCCCGGATTTGTAGCGCTCCTTGGCGTCCATGACCTCCCCGCTGATTTCTTCGATTGCACCCATACTGTTCTCCTCCGAGCGATTGATCGAGATTTGGACGTTGCGGACAATCCTTGCGTTACGTCCTGTGCCGGAGTTTGGCCAAGAGTAACGATAATTGATATTCGATTGTTTCGATCTTTGATATAGTCGAACATCTATGGTTTTCTGAGGAGACCGCAACCGTGATGCGCCACGCGACGTTTCGTCAGCTGGAGATCTTCGAGACCATCGCCCGCCTGGGCAGCTTTACGCGCGCATCGGAGGCGTTATTTCTCACCCAGCCGACGGTTTCGATGCAGGTCAGGAAACTCTCCGATGCGGTCGGCTTGCCACTTTACGAACAGATTGGCAAGCGTATCCACCTGACCGATGCCGGTATCGAACTGGCCCGGACAGCGCGGGAAATCATCGATGCGCTGGAACGCATGGATATGTCTGTCGCTAAAATGCGCGGATTGCAGAAAGGCAGATTGCGCCTGGCAGTCGTGACCACGGCAAAGTATTTCGCGCCGATGTTGCTTGGCGAGTTCTCGCGCAACCATCCGGGCATCACGCTTTCACTCAAGGTCACCAATCGCGAGCGGGTGCTCGAGCGCGTTGCCGAAAATCTTGACGACCTCTACATCCTCAGCGAACCGCTGGGCCAGCACGACCTCGTCGCCCGATCCTTCATGGAAAATCCACTGGTGGTGCTCGCACCGCCGGGCCACCCATTGGCACGCAGGAAACAGGTCACGCTCGACCTGCTGGCCGCCGAACCGTTTCTGATGCGCGAGCCGGGCTCAGGGACGCGTCTTGCGGTCGAAGAACTGTTTGCCGAGCATGGCCTGAAGCTCAATGTTCGCATGGAGTTGGGCAGCAACGAGGCGATCAAGCAGGCTATTCTTGCCGGGCTGGGGATTTCCGTTCTCTCCCGTCACGTGCTTGTTGACGGCAAAGGTAGGGGCGATCCGGTGATCCTGCAGGTGCAGGGATTCCCGATCATGCGCCACTGGCACGTCGCCTATCCTCAAGGCAAGCAGCTTTCGGTGGTCGCCCAGCTGTTTCTCGAATTCCTCTTGGCGGCCGCGGAAAAGTCCAACGCAGCCAGCGGTGCAGCCGTCTCATCGCTTGCCGGGAAAGCGCGCCCACCGGTCACCAAAGTGCGGTCTTGACGCGCAGGAAAGAACGAAGGCGCAAACCCGGTCTAGCTGCGAGGCATTCGCCCTGCATCTCGCTGATCACCCGACCGAAGGCCTGGACTTTTTTCCAGTCCTTGCATTTGGCCACCGTCGCGGGATCGGCCGGGCCCATGGTGATCAGCATGATGAGGCGGACCATGAAACGGTCGAACACTCTCTATTTCGCGTAATCCAGCTTGCCGGCAAAGACTGGCATTTGCCGGGGCGCCAGGCGATCTGCCGGAGAAACTTGCGCACGCTGGGATCGATGTCCGCAGCATTCGGTGGAACTGCTGGGCGAGGACTGGCTCGAACATGGCGACCGGGGAATCGACCCCGGGACGGCATCGCCCCGAACCGACGACGGTGCCGACAAGGGGCCCGCCCCGGAATCTCAATCGGAGTCCGAATACTGCCGGCGCAGCCGGGCCAATCCCTGGTTGTAGGCTTCCGCATCACCATAATCAAAAAAACTGGGATAGCGCCCATGAGCAGAACGAATGCGGCGTGCGTGCTTGATCGGGCACCAGTATTGCTCGGTGCGCGCGGCCACTTCGCGCGTGTAGGCGGCAATGCCATTGCCGTAGGAACAATAGAAGCAGTTGAACTTCTCTATGATGTTCAGATAGGGCAGGTCGGTTCGGTCGAAGACCAGGTAATCCGAACGCCTGACCTTCGGAATGCGGTAGACCGGAAAGCAAATGGCCTGATAGATGGTGACGAAGAGGTCCATCAGCAGGAACGGGATCCACCCGAAATAGATCACCGGAGAGGTCAAGGCGACGAGCAGGCGCGTCCGCCGCAGGAAGCGCAGCAGGCCGACCTTGTAGCGTCGCTGCTGCCGAACCAGGTCTTCGGCAAGCTCTACGCGCTTGTGTTCGAATTCCTCGCGCGTCTGGCGGTACTCTTCCTCGATCTCATTCTGGAGCGAGCGAATTCTTGCAAGCAGTTCTTCGACGTGGGGTGTCATGATCGAATCCTCGGCTGTTGTACTCTGCTGCCGCAACTTGCCATGAACATCCGTTGAAGCTCATCCTCGCCAAGAATCATCTCTGCGGACACCGCCAGCAGCCCAGACATGAACAGACTCAGCCGGGCGCCTTGAGAACGATCCAGCCAGACGTGGCAGTGCCAGTAAGTGTTCATTGGTCACCCGCTTTGTTCAGCTCGCGCGGTTGCGCAGACTGATGATCTCCTCCCTCAGATCGATCACCAGTGCCGCCAGATCCGGCAGTGCGTCGAAGTCGCGCTCCAGCGCACACAATTGCCTGGCGCGCCACAAGTCCCGGCTGGAAAAGCGCCAGCGGGCCGGCTCGATTTCCGGCAGCGAGAGGATGCCGGCTTCGACATGAAGGCTGACCCACTCGGAAGATACGCTGCAGGCATGGGCGAATTCTTCCAAAGTGAGCGCCACCTCGTCGAGCAGGACACCACTGATTATTTCGATCTCGTTGCGCGTCACGGCTCAGGCTCCCGCTCAGGCTCCCGAATGGGCGCGGGGATCGAAGGCAAGTTCCCTCGCCATGGTTTCATAGAATTTCCGGGCATGCGGACTCTTGGCCTCTGGCACCACGACCCGAATCTCGAGATAGAGATCACCCGGTGGTTTCCCCGGAATGCCCTTGCCTTTGACCTTCAGCTGACGCCCGCTCTGGGCGCCTTCGGGAATACGCACCTTGACGGCGTTTCCGGCCGGCAGGCCAACCTCTATTGTGGTGCCGAGCGCTGCCTCCCACGGGGCGACCGGTAACACGAGATACAGGTCGCGGCCGACCACGCGGAAGCGCGATTGAGGCTGGAAATGGACTTCAAGGTAAAGATCTCCCGCCTGGCCTCCGCCAAACCCTGGAGTTCCCTGACCCGCGAGGCGGATCATCTGTCCTTCCTTGACGCCCTGCGGAATGCGCACATTGAGCGTGCGCGTCGTCAGCGTCACGCGCCCGTCGGCATCCTGCCGCGGCACGCGCAGGCTGATCTGCCGCGTGGCGCCGTTCCAGGCATCTTCGAGGTCGATGACGACCTTGGCGTGATGGTCTTCGCCCTGGGACGCATAGCCGCCATGCGCGCTGCGCGCTCCGTGTCGCGCGCCGCCCATGCGACCGAAGATTTCGGCAAAGAAATCGCTGAAATCCGAGGCGTTTCCCGGCGAGAAGCCATGGCCCGAAAACTCGAATCCGGCATCCCAATCCGGCGGCGGCCGAAACTCCTGCCCGGGCCGGTAGCCTTGGCCGATCTGATCGTAAGCCGCTCGTTTTTCAGGGTCCGACAGCACCGTATAGGCTTCGTTGACTTCCTTCATGCGCGCTTCGGCGTCCGCTTCCCTGGAAACATCCGGGTGGAACTTGCGCGCCAGCGCGCGGTAGCTCTTCCTGATCTCGTCGGCGCTTGCCGTGCGGGCCACCCCCAGGGTCCGGTAGTAGTCCTTGAATTCCATTTGCTGCCCCTTGCCAAGTCGCCAAAGTCCGTTCCGACGGGTCTTGCCCGGGTGAAATGGGTACGGAAAATCCAAGTTTCAAGCCGGGCTTGAAAACCTGAACGGGAGACCTTACTTCGCCATCGAAACCGCCGGATTGGTCGGCGGCCCATTTTGCGAAAGGAGAGACGCGATGTATCGAACCTGGTTTCCCAGCGACTTGATTGCCGAACTCGAGCGATTGCAGCGCCAAGGACAGCGGTTGGCCGGTCCCGCGAGCAGCCTTCGCGGCGTCGGCCGCAATGGCTTTCCGGCGATCAACATCGGCGGCACGCCTGACTCGGTCGAGATTTACGCATTCGCGCCGGGCCTCGACCCGGCAACCGTCGAGGTGACGGTCGAGCGTGGCGTGCTGACGCTGTCGGGACAACGATCCACGGAGCTGCCGGTGGAAAACAAGACGTCAGCGGTCCACATCAACGAGCGCTTTACCGGCCGCTTCAGTCGTGCAGTGAGCTTGTCTGACGACCTGGATTCCGAGCGCGTATCAGCAAAATACAGCGATGGCGTCTTGCACATCAGTGTCAAGCGCAAGCAATCAGCGCAGCCGCGCCGCATAGAAATCCATTGAAATCTGAGGAGAATTCGCCATGACCGATACCAATGTAACCAAGACGGAAGAGTCGCCACGCTACGAGGGAAGTACGATGCTTCCCCCGGTCGATGTGGTCGAAGACGCTTCGGGCATTACCCTCTATGCCGATATGCCAGGCGTACCCAAGGACAAGCTTAACGTTCGCGTCGAAGCTGACTCGCTCACTATCGAAGGCGAAGTCGCCTTGCTCTTGGCAAATGATTTGGAAGCGAGCCATGCGGAGGTTCAGCTGCCTCGCTACCAGCGGGCTTTCACGCTCGGGCAGGAACTGGATCGCGAAAGAGTGGCCGCCGAGTTCAAGCATGGGGTCTTGAAGCTGCACATTCCGAAGGCCGAGCATGCCAAGCCGCGCAAGATCGAGATCTCGGTAGCCTGAACGTTCGCGAGCGGCCGCGGGCCGCGGCCGCTCCCTGATGGGAGACTAGCCATGAAACTGGAAAACCTGAAAGAGAACTTCGGTTCCATGTGGGAAAACATCGCCGACGGCTGGCGCCATTTGAAGTCTTCCGCCGCCGGTGCGCTGACCAGCTTCAAGCCCGGAGAAAAAACGAATCTGCCGGCCGCCACGGATGTCGATGACGATTATTTCCTGCCCGGCGGCGCCTGGGCCATGCTGAACGGCGACGTGTTCGAGGACGAAAACCGTCTCGTGGTGAGACTGGAAGTGCCTGGAATGTCGAAGGAAGATATCGACATCGAGGTGCACGATGACGCTCTCGTCATGTCGGGCGAGAAGCGGTTCGAGAGTGAAAGCTCGCAAGGCCGCTGGCGGGTAATGCAGTGCGCCTATGGCAGGTTCCGTCGCCTGGTGCCGTTGCCGGCATCGGTAAAGCTTGACGAGGCTCGCGCGTCCTACAAGAACGGCGTGCTGCGCGTGGAATTGCCAAAGGCGAAACCGGGCAAGCCCAGGGGAACTACGATCAAGGTGAACTAGCAATTGCGGAAAGGCCGTATCGAAGTCCTGAAACATTTGCTTACAAATTTGCCTCGAACCCAGGGAACAGCGGCCTCTCCAACTATTTGCTCTTAATATCACCGAGAGGAGAATAAACATGAAGCCCAATAATATGCGCCTGGCCATTGCGCTTTCGGTCGCGGTCGCCTTCGGCGGGGGTTATGCACTGCACGATCACATCGGCGTCGCGAGCGCGCAAGCAACCACGGTCAGCAAGGCGGCACCTGTTTTGCTACCGGCGGCGCTACCGGCAACTCTTCCGGGGGCTGCCCTGCCTGATTTCTCAGGAATCGTCGACAGCCAAGGGAAGGCGGTCGTCAATATCAGCGTCTCGGGAACCACCAAGACCCAGGCCCTCGAGTTTCCGGACTTCGGGCCGCAATCGCCGTTCAAGGAATTCTTCCGCCAATTCCAGATTCCGGCGCCCAACGGAAACATGCCCATTCACGGTCAGGGATCGGGGTTCATTGTCGATTCCGACGGAATCGTCCTGACCAACGCCCACGTCGTAGCAGACGCGGAAGAGGTCATGGTTCGGCTCACGGACAAGCGAGAATTCAAGGCCAAGGTCATTGGGGTGGACAAACAGACCGACGTGGCGGTCCTCAAAATCAATGCCAATAACTTGCCCAGGGTAACCATTGGCGATCCAGAGAAGGTACACGTCGGCGAATGGGTGGTCGCCATCGGCTCGCCGTTCGGTTTCGAGAACAGCGTCACCGCCGGAATCGTTTCGGCAAAGTCGCGAACCCTTTCCGGCGATGGCTATGTTCCTTTCATGCAAACGGATGTCGCCATCAACCCCGGGAACTCGGGCGGGCCGTTGTTCAACGTCCGCGGTGAAGTGATCGGCATCAACTCCCAGATATACAGCCGCAATGGCGGCTACCAAGGACTATCTTTCGCCATTCCGATCGATGTGGCCATGGACGTCGAACACCAGTTGCTGACCAAGGGCAAGGTCACCCGCGGCCGGCTGGGAATCATGATTCAGGAGGTCAATCAGGCTTTGGCGGATTCGTTTGGTCTCGACAGCCCCAGAGGGGCACTGGTCGCGTCGGTGGAGGCGGACAGTGCGGCTTCCCGTGCCGGGATACAGTCCGGCGACGTAATTACCAAGTTCAATGGCCGCGATATCGCGCGTTCTTCTGAACTGCCGGCTCTGGTTGCTGGCACCGCCCCAGGCAGCAAGGTTTCCATCGAAGTCTGGCGGCACGGCAAGGCGAAAGAACTGCAGATGACCGTCGGCGAAATGAAGAGCGCTGTCGCCCGCGACAAATCTGAAGATGCCGCGTCGCCCTCCTCCTCCAAGCTCGGCCTGGCCGTGCGCCCGCTCAAGGAAGATGAAAAGGCCAACTCCGAAGAAAGCAACGGCTTGATCGTCGAATACGTCAAGGAAGGTCCTGCGGCCAAAGCCGGCATTCAAGCCGGCGACGTGATCTTGGCTGTCAACGGTTCCCGGATCGGGAGCGTCGAGCAACTGAGCGAGCAGGTGGCCAAGGCAGGCAACAAGATCGCACTTCTGGTCAAGCGGGGCGACCGTACGATGTTCGTGCCTGTCAAAACCGGATAGCGGCAAGAAAGACGGCATGGGATGGCCCAGGCATTTGGGCGGGGGATGCGGAGGGGAGTCTTGGCCAACCCGCTTTCCGCCCGCCGTCGCCATGAGAATAGGCACGCTGGTCGCTTAGCTTCCGCAGCTTCCCTGCTCAAGAGTCGGCGCTGGCGGGACGGCGACCCGAACGACATGGCGATCCGGAACCTGTGCCAGACATGGGCTCGGTGTCGTGTGACGCAACACGGTCAAGGGTGACGCTATTTGGCTGGAGAAACACCTGAGCCGCTTATCGCGGCGCAGCTTGAATGCGATCCTTCAGCGAGGCTAATGGTCGGGCGCTTTCAATTCGGTGCCTACAATCAGGACGTGGAAGTGACGCATGAGCGCCGGGTCGTGCTTGTGCCCTGTTTCCTCGTCGAGGATGGCCATGATCTCACTATGCGATCGTGCACGATGGTGAACTCGGGTTTCGGCCATCGCGTCGTAGCTGTCGGCAATGCTGATAATTCGCGCAAACAGCGGGATCTCCTCGCCTGCCAATTGATCGGGGTAGCCGCTACCGTCGAAATTCTCGTGGTGGGCCCGTATGCTCAAGGCTGCCTGCTGCGCGCCCTCAATTTCCGTCGCGGCGATAATTTTTTCGCCGATCTCGGTGTGTCGTCTCATTTCGATTCTTTCGGCCTCGTTATGGGCCGACGG
>VEPA01000249.1 GCA_012026675.1 Betaproteobacteria bacterium
ATCAAGAGGCCTGGCCCCACGGCAACTGCACCCGTTTACCGTCGTAACGTTCCCTTGTTACCGTCGTAACGCTCCCCTTCTGCCGTCGTAACGTTCCCCGTCCCAATTTGGAAAACCCAGACGGTGCGCTGCTTTGCGGGCAGTTTGGGAAATCCATCCAAGATTATCTAAAGATAATCCATCATGCGCGGTGCAGCTCGCGCCTTGAGGGCGCGTTCTGACCTTGCCAATAAAGCCCTGGCGGGCTTTATCAATCGGCCATAGGCCGATGGTTTAACGCCAAGAAGAGAAGGCGGCTTCAGTGGCCGCTGAAACGCCTTGTGAGAGGGGAAAACAACCCGGAGTCCCTTATTCCATGAGCTGAAGCAGAATCTGCGTCTAACGGTGCTGGAGGGCCGCTGTGTGCACTTGTAGTTATCTGTACTGAAACCTTGGCTCGAAACGTGAAATGGCTAAGCAGTGCCCATTCGTTCGGTAAGAATAATAAGAAGATTATTATTCTTATTATTACCAAGCAGGAATGAGCCGTGTGTGTTGGACGCCCATAACCAGTAACCTGCGTGAAGGTGTCAACATCAGGAAAGGTTGCCCCTCAAGTATCAATACGTCGCCTTAGTGGTATGACGGGAGGGGAGGCAAATTTCTTGTGTTCATTGACACTTGAGGGGCGGGTTATGCCCTTCTTTTTTGGCGTCCAACTCGCCCCATCGGGGCGAATGGTTTGTGTCGATTGTTGGCATTTTAGGTTCCGATTTAAAGCCGATTGAGCAGCGATTTTGAAGCGACTATGTCGATTGCAGGCCGATTTGGTGACGATTACGGTTATGTTGCCAAGAATCGGTGTTTGTTTGACGATAAAACGCTTTACGTTCGATATGCGCTAGATTTTCAATAGTGGGTGAAATGCGGGCAGGATGGGTGAAGTTAGCTAACCGGCAAGCCGGTTATCTATCTTCACTGTCCCTTATTCGCGCCGGGGGCACTCAACGGGAATCCTGCCCTGCGGGGCTGATCGGCTACCGCCGGTTGCAAGAGTATAGGTCTTGCTATTTTTAATATCTTTGATAGCATGGTTGTCGGGTACACCAAAAGGGTATTGATATGGCAAATGTGCTTATCAGGAATTTACCCGCCGAGGTGCACCGTGCGTTGAAAGTTCGAGCAGCGCTCAACGATAGGAGCACCGACGCGGAAATACGCGAAATACTGACGGCGGCAGTACAGCCGCTAGAGCTTGAAGAGATTGGCCGGGAAGTTGGCTTGTCCGAAAGCGATAAAAAAACAGAGTAGTTTTACGTTTGTAAGTCCGGGCCTCAGCGCCAAGGGCAATACCGATCAGCTAGTGGCGTAGCTCTTCGATGAAACGTTGCCGAGAACAAGCACAACGCTTGGTCAAGGCAATGCCTTCTTTTCATCGACGGAGTACGACCATGAAGTCCAAAATTTTAGCGGCTAAAAAAACCGCTCTAGCCGTTGCACTCGCAACCGGCTTTATCACCACTACCACCGCCCCTGTGCAAGCTGGTATCCCCGTCATCGACGGCGGCAACCTGGCCCAGAACATCATGACGGCCATCGAGTCGGTGGCGCAGACGCTCAAGCAGATTGAGCAGTACCAGACCCAGTTGCAGCAGTACGAAAATCAGCTCCAGAACACGATGGCCCCAGCCGCGTATATCTGGGATCAGGCGCAGACTACGATCAACCGGCTGATTGCCGCGCAAAACACGCTGGCCTATTACGAGAACCAGCTAGGCAGCCTGGATCGTTACCTGGCCAAGTTTCAGGACGTGGCCTATTACCGCAGCTCGCCATGCTTCAACGGCAGCGGCGGATGCACGCCGGCCGAAAAGGCAGCGATGGAAGAGAACCGCCGCCTGGCGTCAGAGTCGCAAAAGAAGGCCAACGCTGCCCTGTTCCAGACCGTTGCCGACCAGCAAAAGGCTTTGAAGGATGACGCCCGTACCCTGGAGCGGCTGCAAGGCGCGGCCCAGGGTGCAACTGGCCAGCTACAGGCCATCGGCTACGCCAACCAGCTCGCCAGCCAGCAGGCCAATCAGCTCTTGCAGATTCGCACCATGTTGACCGCCCAACACAACGCGGAGGCAGCCCGGATTGCAGCAGAACTCGATGCCGAGGCGCGAGGTGATGCCAGGGCCGAGCAAATGCGTACCTGGACGTTTCGCCCGAGTCCGGCAGACAACTACTAGGGAGGCGGTGAGATGAAAAAAATCTTTTTTACTACCGCGGCTACGTTGCTGTTGTTGGCTGGATGTGAACAGGAAAGGATGCCCGAACCAAATGCGGCGACGTGTGCCCCCGATGCGTTCCAGGCAGCACTGAATGAAATGCGCAGCGAAGCGAACCGAGAGGCCTTTACCGAGGAATGCAGAGCATTCCAGAAGGCCAAGCAGATGCGTCAGTGGGAGTTCAAGCCCAGCCCTAAAGATGATTATTGAGGTGGTCGCCATGAGAAAGAAAATTGCTCTAGGTGGCTTGATGATGGTCGCCACAATGGTGCTGGCTGAACCTGCAATGGCGCAGGAGCTAAGTAGCAGCGGTGTTATGAATGATGTGCTCAAGCGTTTTCATGATGCTGCCGCAACATGGGGGCCAGCTATTGAGTCCGCTGCATCGCGTTTGTTCTGGACGCTGGTTGTGATTTCGATGGTCTGGACATTCGGCATGATGGCTTTGCGCAAGGCCGACATTGGCGAGTTCTTCGCGGAGTTCGTTCGCTTCACGATCTTCACCGGCTTTTTCTGGTGGTTGCTGACGAATGCGAACCAGGGCATGAATATCGCCGGTACGATTGTTCAGTCATTGCAAACTCTGGGCGCGCAGGCGGGGGGACTTTCCAATAGCAATCTTGGGCCCTCCAGCATCCTTGATCTTGGTTTCGAGTTATACAACCGCACAGTACAGGCCACCTCGGAGCTGGGATGGCGGCAGATGGCAACTGCTCTGGTCATGGAGCTAATGGCCCTGGCTGTTTTGTTTGTCCTGGCGTTGATTGCGGTCAACCTGTTGCTGTTGCTCGCATCAGCCTGGATTCTGTTGTATGCCGGTGTGTTCTTCCTTGGCTTTGGTGGAAGTCGTTGGACTTCCGACATGGCGATCAATTACTACAAGACCGTGCTGGGCCTGGCCGCACAGCTTATGGCAATGGTGCTTCTGGTTGCGATTGGCAAAGAGTTCATCAATCACTACTACACGCAAATCAGCGAGAACATGGCATCCCAGGAACTGGCCGTGATGTTGGTTATATCGGTCATCTTGCTTTTCTTGGTCAACAAAGTTCCGCCGATGATTTCTGGTCTTGTGTCTGGTGGTGGTATTGGCGCAGCCGGTGGAATTGGAAACTTCGGTGCGGGTGCGGCAGTTGGGGCGGCGGTGACGGCGGCCAGTATGGCAACTGGCGGCGCTGCCCTGGCAGGTAAAGCGGTTATGGGTGCCGCAGCCGGTGCAGCCGGAGGTGCAAGTGCACTCCAAGCGGCTTTTCAGAAAGCATCAGCGAGTATGGAAACCGGCGGTGACATGTCCAGCATGGGGTCAGTTGTCAGCAGTGGCGGAAACGGTGGTGGTGAAGCGGGTACTGCTGGCAGTAGCCCATTCGCCCAAGCGGCTGGCTTTGGTGACAGCGGCAGTAGCTCAAGCGGTGGCGGCTTTGCCAAGGCCGCGAAGCTGGCCACAGGCACGGCCTCCGAGTTAGCCAAGGGTGTCGGCTCTCAAGTGAAGCAGGGATTCCAGGAGCGAGTGAGCGAAACCACAGGCGGAAAACTGGCTGCTTCGATACGCGAAAGCATGGAGCCGAAAGAAGCAAGCCAATCTGGCCAGTTCGAGGGCAATAGCTTGGGCGCCGATTCTGGCCCAGATAGTAACGAAGTCAGGAGTTAGCACGATGACGACATCAACATACATGGCCGCATTGGCGGCCCTGGATGAAGCGCCAAGGGAAGAAGTCAGCCAGGTATTTATTTCGCCGCTGGGTGATCAATCGACCGAGGTCGATGCAGAGACAGAAACAGCCGCTTTTGTATCACGGCCAGACCCTATGAGAGAGAGCGAAACTAAGCCGATAAGTATTGAGGTTAATGGCGGCAGGAATGAGCGGTCAGCATTCGCGGAGGCGGCGGGGCTGTACCTGTAGGCGCACCGGGCTGGCCACAACCAGCCCGGCACTTTCAATCAACACCTACTGGAGAGGTGAATTATGACAACACAACATATTATCGAACCAGGGCAAGCAGTGCATCAAGCAGCGGCTATTCTTTCTTCTTTGGAGTACATCAACCAAGCGGAAGCGCGGAGCCTTGGGCCATTGGCCGAAGCCGTCGCTAATGCTTTTATGGTGGTGTACTACCAAGCTGAAACGGGCCGGGCGACACAGGCTGATTTTCAAGAAGCAATGAACGCCTTGCGCCAAGCGTGCAGCTAATGACGAAAGGGCGGCCACTCGAACTGGCCGCCTTTTTCAATCTTCACTGTTTGGCCATTCCCGACCCACAGACGGCGCATCCATCCATTCGCGTTCCTCCGGCGGCAGCGGGTAAGCCCCGGATGCTTCCGCGTCGGCCAGTAGTTCGGCCAGTGTGTAGCGCACCCGACCAGTGGAAACGGCGCGGGCCGGGTCGGCCTTCTCATGCAGCCTGTTCTCTAGGTTCTTTGGGTCTGTCATCGGGCGACCTCAGCAAGCATGGATACTAGGTGTTCCAGGTCAGTGATCGAATGCGCCAGGAAGCGGCCGGCGCGGCAATCTGCAATCATTTCCTCAGTTTTTTCCTACTCATGTTCAACCTCGTTCGTACCAGCTCTTCGAGCGATTCACCACGCGCACGACCAGCAGCATCACCGGCACTTCGACCAGGACGCCGACCACGGTTGCCAATGCAGCGCCGGAGTGCAGACCGAACAAGCTGATGGCGGCCGCCACGGCCAGCTCGAAGAAGTTGCTGGCACCGATCAGGGCCGAAGGACAGGCGACAGAGTGCTTTTCCCCCGCCCGCTTGTTCAGCCAGTAGGCTAACCCGGAATTGAAGAACACTTGAATCAAGATCGGCACGGCTAGCATGGCGATCACTAACGGCTGCCGGATGATGGCCTCGCCCTGGAAGGCGAACAGTAGAACCAACGTCAGCAGCAGCGCGGCCATCGACCACGGCCCGATCTTCTGCATGGCCCGTTCAAAGGCGGCCTGTCCTTGCTTGAGCAGATGCCGCCGCAAGAGCTGCGCCAGGATCACCGGCACGATGATGTAGAGCACGACCGAAATCAGCAGCGTGTCCCAAGGCACCGAGATCGAGGACATGCCCAGCAGCAGGCCGACGATGGGCGCGAAGGCCACGATCATGATGGCGTCGTTCAGAGCCACTTGCGAGAGCGTGAAAAGCGGGTCGCCGTTGGTAAGGCGGCTCCACACGAACACCATTGCCGTGCAGGGCGCGGCGGCCAGCAAGATCAAGCCCGCGATGTAGCTGTCCAGTTGATCGGCCGGCAGGAACGGAGCGAACACTTGTCGGATGAACAGCCACCCCAGCAGGGCCATCGAGAATGGCTTGACGGCCCAATTCACGAACAGCGTGACGCCGATGCCGCGCCAATGCTCTTTGACCTGGTGCAGCGCCCCGAAGTCGATCTTGACCAGCATCGGGACGATCATTACCCAAATCAGCAGGCCCACCGGCAAATTGACCTGGGCCACTTCCATGCGGCCTATGGCCTGGAACACGTCAGGAAGGCCCTGGCCGAGCGCAACACCGGCGACGATGCACAGGGCCACCCCCAGCGTCAGGTAACGCTCGAAGCCGCGCCAGGCCCCGATGAGCGGCTTCGCGGCGATGGCCTGTGCGCCGGCGCTCATGCTTCCTGCTCGGTCTTGCCGATGTTCGCCAGCTCGCGCTTGATGGCCGTCTGGTCAAGCATTTTGAGAGGCAGATTCACGAACAGGCGGACGCGGTTCATCATGTGCCGGAAGGTTTGTTCGAAGGCCCGGCGCTTCTCGGCGTCAGTGCCTTCGACGGCGGCCGGGTTTTCAAATCCCCAATGCGCCGAGATCGGCTGACCAGGCCACACCGGACACATTTCGCCGGCGGCGTTGTCGCAGACGGTGATGATGAAGTCCATCTTCGGTGCGTCGGGCGTGGCGTACTCGTCCCAGCTCTTGCTGCGCAGATTCTCGGTCGGGTAATTCACCGACTCCACCTTTTCGACGGCGAAGGGATTGACCTTGCCGGTTGGGTGACTGCCGGCGCTGTAGGCGCGGAAGCGCCCTTGCCCCATCGTGTTGATGAGAGCTTCGGCCATGATGCTGCGCGCCGAATTGCCGGTGCAGAGGATGAGGACGTTATAGATTCTTTCGGTCATGATGTTTCGCTTTCTGGTAGTGGCTGGGGAGCAATGGCGATGGATGAAAGATCGGTGGCCTCGTCGATGACGTGGCCGGCCGCTTTCCGTTCGGAATAGCGGTCTGTCAGTGCTTCACGGTGCGGCCGTACCAGCGCCGTGAAGCGCACCAGTTCTTCCATCACATCGGCTATTCGGTCGTAGTACGGCGAGGGCTTCATGCGGCCCGCCGCGTCGAACTCTTGGAACGCTTTGGCGATACTCGACTGGTTCGGAATGGTGAACATTCGCATCCAGCGGCCGAGCAGACGCAAGGTGTTCACGGCGTTGAAGCTCTGCGAGCCGCCGGATACCTGCATCACGGCCAGGGTGCGGCCTTGGGTCGGCCGGATGCCGGCCATTTCAAGCGGCAGATGGTCAATCTGCGCCTTCATGACACTGGTAATCTGACCGTGGCGTTCCGGGCTGCACCAGACTTGTCCCTCTGACCACTCGGACAGGGCGCGCAGCTCCTTGACGGCCGGGTGATCGTCGCTTTGCACTTGATCGGGCAACGGCAAATCGGACGGGTCGAAGATGCGTGTTTCTGCGCCAAAGAATTGCAGCAGCCGGGCCGCTTCCTCGACGGCCAGCCGTGAGAACGAGCGGGCGCGCAGCGAGCCATACAGCAGCAGGATACGCACCGGCGGGGCGTCGGGTGCCAGCCCGAGCGCCGGGCGCTCGATGGCAAAGGATTTGTCCAAAGCGGGCAAAGAATCGGGGTCGGAAAGATGGCGAAGTCTCATGCCAACACCTTCCCGGCTTCCGTGGTGCAAGACAGGTTGCACACCTGGCCGCCGCAGCAGTTTTCCGTGAGAAAGGCCACCAGGTTAGTGGCCGTCGAAAAGTTCGCCTCGTAGATCACAAATCGGCCTTCTTGCCGCGACGTGACCATGCCGGCGTGTGCCAGCTCTTTCAGGTGGAAGGATAGCGAAGACGGCGGGATGCCGGCCGCTTCGCTGATTTTTCCGGCGGCCATGCCGGCGGGGCCGGCCTGGACGAGAAGCCGGAACACCGCGAGGCGCGATTCTTGAGCGATGGCCGCCAGGGCGGCTACAGCATTTATCGTTTCCATGTTTCAATAATAGTCGAAATATGGAGTGTGCTCAATAGCTCATTTAAGCTGTAAAAATGAGCTAGGCGCATTTAGATCGATATGTGATAAATTGGCCTGCCAGTTTAAGATGGGTGCATTTGAGTATGCCCAAAGGAGCCCGCAAGTATGCGCAGGACGAAGCCAGTAGCCGCGCCGATGGTGGCGCGGGTCTATCTGCGCGTCAGCACCGACGCGCAGGACTTGGAACGCCAAGAGGCGATCACTACGGCCGCGAAGGCCGCCGGCTACTACGTCGCCGGCATCTACCGTGAGAAGGCATCCGGCGCACGCGCCGACCGGCCTGAGCTGCTGCGCATGATCGGCGACCTACAGCCCGGCGAGGTGGTCATTGCCGAGAAGATCGACCGCATCAGCCGCCTACCTTTGCCCGAGGCCGAGCGCCTGGTGGCCTCGATACAGGCCAAAGGCGCACGCCTGGCCGTCCCTGGCGTGGTCGATCTATCCGACCTGGCGGCCGAGGCCCAGGGCGTCGCCAAGATCGTGCTGGAAGCCGTGCAGATCATGCTTTTTCGCCTGGCCTTGCAGATGGCCCGCGACGACTACGAGGACAGGCGCGAACGCCAGCGCCAAGGCATTGAGTTGGCCCGCCAGGCCGGGCGGTACAAGGGCCGCCGTGCTGATCCGAAGCGCCGCGCCCAAGTTGTCGCGCTGCGCAAGTCCGGCTACAGCATCAACAAGACCGCCGAGCTGGCCGGGTACAGTGCGGCCCAGGTGAAACGGATATGGGCCGAGGTCAGCCAGGCCGAAGCGAAGCAGCACGGCGCGTTCGTGGAGGACGCATTGACGGAAGCCGATGCCCTGGCCGCTGGCGGCCAGGATGAGCGCCAGGAGGAAAGGGCATGAAGAAGCCGAACCAAGACGACGAGCCGTTTTTCATCACCGAGGAGATTGCGGCCGAAATGATCGCCGGCGGCTATGAGTTCGAGCTGCCGCCCATTCCTTGCACCATCCGCCTACGCGACGTGCTGGAGCGCATGACCGATGCTGAGCTAGCATTGCAGCCGGGCGAGATCGCCGACCAGGAGCGTGAACGCTGCCGGCGCAAGCCGTGTTCAACCTCATGATCTGGTCATGGTATTTTTCATGGCACTGAGCCTGATAGTTCTTGCAAATTGTTGTCACTAAAGGGTTTTGTGTGCTTGTTTACAATCGAGTGGGAGTGACGGGCACTGGCTGGCAATGTCTAGCAACGGCAGGCATTTCGGCTGAGGGTAAAAGAACTTTCCGCTAAGCGATAGACTGTATGTAAACACAGTATTGCAAGGACGCGGAACATGCCTCATGTGGCGGCCAGGACGGCCAGCCGGGATCGGGATACTGGTCGTTACCAGAGCCACCGACCCGAGCAAACCCTTCTCTATCAGATCGTTGACGAGTATTACCCGGCATTCGCTGCGCTTATGGCAGAGCAGGGAAAGGAATTGCCGGGCTATGTGCAACGGGAATTTGAAGAATTTCTCCAATGCGGGCGGCTGGAGCATGGCTTTCTACGGGTTCGCTGCGAGTCTTGCCACGCCGAGCACCTGGTCGCTTTCAGCTGTAAGCGTCGCGGTTTCTGCCCGAGCTGTGGGGCGCGGCGGATGGCCGAAAGTGCCGCCTTGCTGGTTGATGAAGTACTGCCTGAACAACCCATGCGTCAGTGGGTGTTGAGCTTCCCGTTTCAGCTGCGTTTCCTGTTTGCCAGCCGGCCCGAGATCATGGGGTGGGTGCTGGGCATCGTTTACCGCGTCATTGCCACGCACCTGGTCAAGAAAGCGGGCCATACCCACCAAGTGGCCAAGACGGGCGCGGTCACCCTGATCCAGCGTTTTGGATCGGCGCTCAATCTGAATGTTCACTTCCACATGCTGTTTCTCGACGGTGTGTATGTCGAGCAATCCCACGGCTCAGCGCGTTTCCGCTGGGTCAAGGCGCCGACCAGCCCAGAGCTCACCCAGCTGACGCACACCATCGCCCACCGGGTGGGTCGCTATCTGGAACGGCAAGGCCTGCTGGAACGGGATGTCGAAAACAGCTATCTGGCCTCGGATGCGGTGGATGACGACCCGATGACACCCCTGCTGGGGCACTCGATCACTTACCGTATCGCTGTCGGTTCACAGGCGGGGCGAAAGGTGTTCACTTTGCAAACTCTGCCGACCAGTGGTGATCCGTTCGGTGACGGGATTGGCAAGGTAGCCGGGTCCAGCCTGCACGCCGGCGTGGCGGCCAGGGCCGATGAACGCAAGAAGCTCGAACGGCTGTGCCGGTACATCAGCCGCCCGGCGGTATCCGAGAAGCGGCTGTCGTTAACACGAGGCGGCAACGTGCGCTACCAGCTCAAGACGCCGTACCGGGACGGCACCACGCACGTCATTTTCGAACCATTGGATTTCATTGCAAGGCTGGCCGCCCTGGTACCGAAGCCCAGAGTCAACCTAACCCGCTTCCACGGGGTGTTCGCACCCAACAGTCGGCACCGGGCGTTGGTCACGCCGGCAAAACGGGGCAGGGGCAACAAGGTCAGGGTGGCTGATGAACCGGCAACACCAGCACAACGGCGAGCGTCGATGACATGGGCGCAACGGCTCAAGCGTGTTTTCAATATCGACATCGAGACCTGCAGCGGCTGCGGCGGCGCCATGAAAGTCATCGCCTGCATTGAAGACCCTATAGTGATCAAGCAGATCCTTGATCACCTGAAGCACAAAGCCGAAACCAGCGGGACCAGGGCGTTACCCGAAAGCCGGGCGCCACCGGCTGAGCTGCTCCTGGGTCTGTTTGACTGACGAGCCTGAAGGCCAACGATACCAATCAAAATGCTGCGTTCACAGCGCCGCGGCAGGGATCCGCCGTGCTGGTTGTCGGAAAAGGAGCCGCTAGTGGGAAAGAGGAGGGTAAATTTTCAGCGTTGCTGGCTCCCCGTCAGCCGGATTGGGTTGCATCGCAGGGGTGGCGAAAGAGTCAACTGCGGTCCAAAGCTGTTGGACTTGGGTGAAAAGGGCGTTTATTCTTCCTATACGTTGTCGGCAGCGGGCCAAAAAGGAATACGTCCATGCCCATCGAGGTGAAACCGGCTGTGAGCGCGGGTTCAAGCATATAGCCCGACAGGCGCGTATCCTTGCCGATCACGACACGATGGCGGTGGTCACCGCGACGAAAGACACGGCCAGCCGCCATGCCGACGCGCAAGGCGGTTTCCGCCGTCATCGCGCCTTCGTTGGCTTTGCCACGAATACCGTCTGTGCCGAAATATTTGCGCACCATAAGGTCGATTATCCTGTCGTCGGGTCGTCCTCAAAGGGGACATGCCTGCTGAACCGCGAATATAGAGAAATATCCCGAATGTGCAGTTAACGAATTCTTGCGGTTTCTTTCAGCGCCGCCAATACCGCCAGCCCGTCGCGCAAGGGGCGCGGCTCGTGTGTGCGGATGAAGTCAGCTCCACCTGCGGCGGCGGCAAGCTCTGCAGCGAGTGTCGCGGCCCCGACATCCCCCGGACCACGGCCTGTGAGCGCGCGCAGAAAGGATTTGCGCGAAACAGACAGAAGCACCGGCAAATCGAAGCGCAGCCGCAATTCATCGAACCGCGCCAGCACCGAGAGCGAGGTTTCGGGAGCAGCCCCCAGAAAAAACCCCATGCCGGGATCAAGGACAAGGCGGTTGCGTTTGATACCGGCACCCGTCAGCGCCGCGATGCGCGCGTCAAAGAACGCCGCAATGTGATCCATGATGTCGCCAGCGGGTGCCTCGCGCCGATCTGCCTGCCCGTCTTGCACCGAATGCATAACGACGAGTTTGGCAGATGATTTCGCCAATTGCGGATAGAACGCAGCGTCTGGAAAACCGCGAATATCATTGAGATAGGCCACACCACGCGACAAGGCATAGGCTTGCGTCGCGGGTTGATAACTGTCGAGCGAGACGGGAATGCCATCTGCCTTGAGCGCGTCCAGCACCGGCGCGATACGCGCGATTTCTGTGTCGGACGAAACAGGCGCGGCGTCGGGATTGCTGGATGCCGGACCGAGGTCGATCACATCTGCCCCCTCGGCCATCAGCTTACGCGCCTGCGCAATGGCTGCGTCTGGCGCCAGATACCGGCCTCCATCGGAGAAACTGTCCGAGGTTATGTTGACGATGCCGAAAATGATGAGCGATTTATTCATGGGGGCTTCTATAATAATAATAATCGAGCATGAGTCTCATACGGATGCTCGGGTCGAAAGGGAATCCCCAGGCGAGTAACCTGTTTGCGGTGATCCATTAGCTGCAGGAGCAGAAGAGCATACATCTGGAAGCAAAGCCAGGAAAGCGGCCTATGGAGCTGTGCGGCAGCGCTCAGTAGGCAATTTTTCAAAATATTGTTAAGCCTTTTCTGAGCATGGTATTTTTCATGGTATTACCAATTAGCAGGAAAATAAGCCATTGAATATAAAAGATAAAAATGTCTTGTTTACAATAGAGTGGGAATAAGGCCTTATTCCCGACGCACGGGAACGCGCCAGAGCAGGATCGACAGAATCGCCCAGAGCGTCGCGAGCATGAGGCGGTGCCAGCCCGATTCCATCAGGTAGATCGAGAAGGCGAACGACAGTCCCATCAGCAGGAAGGCCCATGGCTTGATGCCGGGGGGCATGCTGCGGTGTTCCTGCCATTCGCGGATGATGGGGCCAGCGAGTCGGTGGGCGAGCAGTGCGTCGTGCAGGCGGAGCGAGCCGCGCGCGAAGCAGGCTGCCGCGAGCAGGACGAAGGGCGTGGTCGGCAGGATCGGCAGGAATATTCCCGCGAGTCCGAGGAACAGCGCCACCGTGCCGACGACGAGAAAGGCGGCGCGGACCAGACGGGAGTCATGGACGCGCGGTGCGTTCATTATCCGTTGCCGTACCAGAGCGCTGCCGCGACGACGGCGAGCACGGTCGCCCAGCCCAGCCTGTCGATGTAGCGGTGGAGCAGGGCTTCCATGCGCTCGCCTCCCCAGGCCATGAGCCCGGCGACGAGGAAGAAGCGCAGGCCGCGACCGACCAGCGAGGCGAGGGTGAAGGGCAGCAGGGCCATCGACAGTGCGCCGGCGGCGATGGTGAATACCTTGTAGGGAATCGGCGAGAAGCCCGCGACGAATACCGCCCAGAAACCCCAGACGCCGAACCATTCGACCGCGGTCTCGTAGGCCGGCCAGTAACGGGTCGTCTGCAACCAGGGAAGGATCGCGTCAATGGCGAAATAGCCGATCAGGTAGCCGAACAGCCCGCCCGCCACCGATGCCAGCGTCGTCAGCAAGGCGAAACGCCAGGCGCGCCTGGGGTTGGCGAGGCTCATTGGCGCCAGCATGACGTCCGGCGGCACGGGAAAGAAGGAGGATTCTGCGAAACTCAGGCCGGCCAGATATTGTGGCGCGCGCGGGTGGCGCGACCAGGCCATGGCGCGACGGTAGAGCGGCGAGAAAAGTTTCATCCGTACCTCAAGGTTTTTGTTTTCGCGTGCGTTGCCGGCGTCTGTGCATGACGTGCAAATACCAGCCAAGGCTGATCAGGGCGTAGCTGGCGAGTCCGGCCACCGTGGCGGTGATCGACAGGCCGACCAGCAGGGGCATGCCGAGGTTGGCGATGCGCTGCCAGAAGCTGGCGTCCGGATCGGGTTCTGGCGGATTGCCGGCGTGTCCGGCCATGTCGTCGTTCGCGCCGGTGACCCAGGCTCCGAGCTTGTAGGCCGCATAGTAAACCGGCGCGAAGGTGACCGGGTTGGTGACGAGCGTGCTCGCGGCGGCGGCCGGGATATTGGCGCGCAGCACCACGGCGGCGACGGCGGAAAGCGGAATCTGCGCCACGGGGATCAGCAAACCGAAAAACACGCCGATGCCGACGCCGATCGCGACGCCGCGGCGCGACCAGTGCCACAGGCGCGGGTGGCCGAGGTAGGGGGCCAGCCAGCGCAGCCAGCGATTGCCGACGATCTGTTCCCGCGTCGGGATATGGCTGCGCAGGCGTTCGAGCATGACCGGCGGCGGACAATCAACGCACGACCAGCACGGGCACGGGACTGAGGTGGATCACTTTCTGGGCGACGGAGCCGATCAGCAGGCTCTGGGTCGCGCCCAGCCCGCGGCTGCCGACGACGATGCCGCGGCAGTCGAGCTTGCCGGCGAGAGCGGCGAGCCGCTCGGCGCAATCGCCCATGACGACATGCAGGCGCCATGGCATACCCGCGGCGTCGAGGAGCGCGCGCGCCTCGGCGGTCGTCGTCCAGCCGCGCCGGACGAGTTCGGCCTCGGCCGCTTCCTTGCTCATCCACGACTGGACATGGACGAGGTGCAGGGCGCAGGACTTCATCTGGCGGGCGAGGCGGATGGCCTCGCCGACGGCGCGCAGGGAATGGGCCGAACCGTCGATCGCGACCAGCCAGACATTCTCATCGGCGGCATTGCCATTGTCGATGCGCGCGCCGACGAGCCGGCCGTCGGCATCGCGTTCGCTCAGGGTAGGGGCCGGCATCGCCGGCTGGCTTGCGTCCGTCATGTTCTGTCTCCCGTGACAACCGCCTTGTTCTTCGAAAGCATCAGGCTCGCCACCACCGAAACGAGGATGATGGCGCCGACGATGGAAAGCGACCACTGGATCGGCACGTGGAACCAGGGCATGGCGAGCATCTTGCCGCCGATGAACACCAGCACGATGGCGAGGCCGTACTTGAGCAGGTGGAAGCGGTCGGCCATGTCGGCGAGCAGGAAGTAGCGCGCGCGCAGGCCCATGATGGCGAAGATGTTCGAGGTGAACACGATGAAGGGGTCCGTCGTCACGGCGAAGATCGCCGGGATGCTGTCCACCGCGAACACCACGTCGCTGGCCTCGATCAGCACCAGCACGAGGAACATCGGCGTGGCCCACAGCACGCCGTTCTGGCGCACGAAGAAGGATTCGCCATGGAACCCGGGGGTGATGCGCAGGTGGCCGCGCAGCCAGCGCAACAGGGGGTTCTGCTCGAGGTCGGGCTCCGCCTCGGCGAAGATGATCATCTTGATGCCGGTGATGACGAGGAAGGCGCCGAAGACATAGAGAATCCAGGCAAATTGCGACACCAGCCAGACGCCGGCGAGGATCATGCCCGCGCGCATGACGATCGCGCCGAGCACGCCATAGAGCAGCACGCGGCGCTGGAGTTCGGGCGGCGCGGCGAAGTAGCCGAAGATCATCACGAAGACGAACATGTTGTCCACCGACAGCGACTGTTCGATCAGGTAGCCGGCGAGGAATTCGAGCGTCTTGCGCCTGGCGATCTCGGCGCCGTGGGCGTCGTTGAGATACCACCAGAGCAGTCCGGCGAACGCCAGCGAAAGGCAAATCCAGGCGATCACCCAGGCCAGCGCCTCCTTGACGGAAACGCGGTGTGCCTTGCGCCCGCCGAACACGAACAGGTCGAGCGCCAGCATGGCGAGGACGAAGATAATGAAACCGGCCCACATGGGGCCGGTGGCGAAGCTGTCGGTGGCGAGGGGTGACGTCAAGATCGGGGTCTCTGTGCGTTGCAGGCCGCCAGCTTACTGCGCGGCGCGCAGGGCGGCAATGCGCTCTTCGAGCGGCGGATGGGTCATGAACAGGCGCTTGCGCCCGAGGCCGCCGCCGCCGGCGATGCCGAAGGCCGCCATCTTGTCGGGCAGGGGCTGCGGATGCAGGCTGTTGAGGCGCTCCAGCGCGGCGATCATGTTCTGGCGGCCGGCCAGCGAGGCACCGCCCTGATCGGCGCGGAATTCGCGCTGGCGCGAGAACCACATGACGATGATCGAGGCGAGGATGCCCAGCACCAGTTCGGCGACGATCATCGTGACGAAGAAGGCCGGTCCCTGACCGCGCTCGGTCTTGAAGACGACGCGGTCGACGAGGTGGCCGATGACGCGCGAAAGGAACATCACGAAGGTGTTCACCACGCCCTGGATCAGCGCCAGCGTCACCATGTCGCCGTTGGCGGCGTGGGCGACCTCGTGGCCGAGCACCGCCTCGGCTTCCTGGCGCGTCATCTGTTGCAGCAGGCCGGTCGACACGGCGATCAGCGAGCTGTTCTTGCTCATCCCGGTGGCGAAGGCATTGACGTCCGGGGATTCGTAGATGCCCACCTCCGGCATCTGGATGCCGGCCCGGTCGGAGTATTTGCGGATGGTCTCGACTAGCCAGAACTCCGTCGAGTTGCTGGGCGTCTCGATGACGTGTACGCCCATGGCCGTCTTCGCCGACCACTTGGAGATGGCCAGCGAAATGAACGAACCACCGAAACCCATCACGGCCGCGAAGACCAGCAGCGCGGAAAGGTTCAGCCCGTTCGCGTTGAGATAGGGCTCCACGCCCAGCAGGCGCATGGTGACCGACAGCACCAGCACGATGGCCAGGTTGGTGCCTAGGAAGAGCAGAATGCGTTTCATCGTCAGGCTCCTGTCAAGATAGAGACGGCGCGGAGTCTAGGCAATCGCAAGACTTCGCGCAAATCGTATATTTTTTAGAAAATGATCGAAATAAGCGAATATTCGATGCGAGGCCGATTCTTCGCTGTTCATCGCCGATAATGGCGGCCCTTCAAGGAAAAACAAGACTCCATGCCCATCCAGTGGTTCCCCGGCCACATGACCTCGGCGCGCAAGAAGGCCGCCGAGACCATGGCCCGCACCGACGTCGTCGTCGAGGTGCTCGACGCCCGCCTGCCCGAGGCCAGCGCCAACCCGATGATCGCCGAGCTGCGCCGTGCCCGCCAGCGGCCCTGCCTCAAGCTGCTCAACAAGGCCGACCTCGCCGATCCCGTCGTCACGCAGGCCTGGCTCGACTTCTACGCCCGGCAACCCGGCGTCACGGCCGTCGCCATCTCCTGCAAGAAACCCGGCGACGCGGCGAAGGTGCCGGCGCTGTGCCGTCGCATCGCGCCGCACCGCAACGACAACACCAAGCCGCTGCGCATGATGATCATGGGCATCCCCAACGTCGGCAAGTCGACGCTGATGAACGCGCTGCTCAAGCGCCGCATCGCCGCCGTGGGCGACGAGCCGGCGGTCACCAAGAGCCAGCAGAGCTTCGACCTCGGCCCCGGCATGACGATTACCGACACGCCCGGCCTGATGTGGCCGAAGATCGAGCATGACGCCGACGGCTACATGCTCGCCGCCAGCCACGCCATCGGCCGCAACGCCGTGATCGACGAGGAGGTGGCGACCTTCCTCGCCGGCATCCTGCTGGCGCGCTACCCGGCGCTGCTCGCTGCGCGCTACAAGCTCGACGTGGCGGAACTCGACGCCGTCGGCGTCGTCGAGACGGTCGGCCGAAAGCGCGGTTGCCTGCGTGGCGGCACGCTCGACATGGAAAAGGCCGCGATGATCCTGCTTACCGACTACCGCACTGGCGTGCTGGGCCGCATCAGCCTCGAAACGCCGGAAACGCGCGCCGCGATGCTGGCCACCGGGAAGGCTGGCGCATGAGCGACGACCGCGTCACCGAACTCGAAGTCAAGCTCGCCTTCGCCGAGGATCTGCTGGAAACGCTGAACCAGTCCGTGTTCCGCCAGCAGGAGCAGATCGATCGCCTCCAGCGCGAAGTGCGCGAGCTGCGCGACCAGATGCAGAACCTGCCCACCGAGCCGCGCAGCCTGCGCGACGAGATTCCGCCGCATTACTG
>VEPA01000263.1 GCA_012026675.1 Betaproteobacteria bacterium
GCCTGCACGGACAATGCCGGAATCGGGTGCCGCCCAGGCTACCGGGCTGACCACGCCGGCCGCAATGAGGGAAAGCACCAGCGCCTGCAGACGAAAGGCCTGGCGCGGGGAACGTGCCTGGGATTGGATCGAGGTCATGATGAAACCTCCGGAAAATTAGAAACGGGCGGAAAGTCCCATGAAGAATCGGGCGTTGCGGTCACCCTCGGCAAATACATCATGGTCGATGGGATTGGCGACTTCGAGAAAGCCTGAATAATACTGTCCGACCGCGAAGCGGAGGCCCAAACCTGCCGATGCAGCGGAGTCCGAACTGGAGAAGCCGGCCACCGAACGTTGCCATACCTTGCCGACATCGTAGAAGCCATAAAGGGTATAGGGAAGCGGCATGCCAAGGTCGAGGCTGTCGGCGTAGCGTAATTCCAGTTTGAGGGCCGCGCCGGGATCACCGACCATTTCGGAAGGATCGTAGCCCCGGCCGAAGGGTTCGCCGCCGTAACTGAAAAGCTCGGATGACAGGAGGTTGTCGTAGGCGTACTGGCCGCTGAGCGCGGCAAGCGCCGACCAGTTGGGTGAGAGCGTTTGTATTCTGGAAAGATACAAATTGATTTTCTGGAAGTCGACCTTGCCGGCAGGGCGTGACAAGGTTGTGATGCTGCTGCCGTTATCGGAGACGTAGCCATTGTCGGACGCTCCCAATCCCTTCAGGCCCTGACTGAACTCGACATCCAACAGGTTGATGCCGTTCCAGATATCGGCCTTGTCATAGGAGAGGCCGAAGCGCAATACGCGCAGTCGATCTTTCGTTTTATAGAAACCAAAAATGGAGGAGGTGTCGCCATCATGCGCGGAAAGCGTTGCTCTTGCCTGCAGGTTCCCCGCGCGGGTTCTGATGAGCGGATGGCTGTAGGTGAGCGACATGCTGTCGGACCACGTCTTGTTGTCCACAGGGATGATGTAAAGCTCTTCCGGCTCCGAGCGCGCATGACTCGCCAGGAAGCTGAGCTTGCCGCCCGAGCTGCCGACCGGTTGCTCATGCAGCAGCGAGTAGTAGCTCAGTTCGCCTGCTGGAGCAAAGGCATAGCGAAGCTGCGTGTGATCCTGCAAGCCGAACAGATTGAAAGTCTCCACGTCGGCAAGGTAACGCATGGGACCGAGGGCCTTGCCGCCCTGGTTGTTGGCGCTCACCCCGCCGGATATCTGGCGTTGGGAAAACTGGATGGTGAGGTCGGCGGCACCGAAGGTGTCCGGGGAAGGCGATAGCACGGCACGGGCGAAAGCGCCGGGAAGATCGTTGATCAGCAGCATTTGCCGTTCGAGGACTTCGCCAGTGAGGGGACGCGCGGCGCGGATGGGTTCGGCATAGGCTGCCACCAGGCCGCGCCGGTCGTTTTCGACACCGACGAGCTTGATGTTGGCGATGAATCCTTCCACTGCGCGCAGTTTGGCGATGCCGCCCTCGACTTTTTGTTCAGGGACAATGACCTGGGAGAGCAGGTAGCCGTCGTTGCGGTAGCGTGCCGTCAGTTGGTCGGCCAAGCGGTAAAGGTCGGCCAGGCTAATCTCGCGCTTGAGCAGGGGGGCCAAATCATCCTGCATTGAAGCGACCGGATAGACGGTGACGCCTTCCACTTCGATCTTGTCGACCTGGAAACGAACCTGATCCGCGCCCGCGGGTACCGGTTGCGGTTTGAGCGGAGCGGACAACGGCGCAGACTGGCTGCGCGCCTTGGGCGCTTCCTGAAACTGGCGCTCGATCTGTCCTGGCTGGGCCGCCCTCGGTATTTGCGCCTGGGCAAGCGAAACAGTCAGGAAAAGTGCCGGCAGGGAAAAGAGAATGCAAGCATTGCGCATAATTATTGTAAATATTACAGCAATCAAATGGTTCCCAATGTTAATAAGATAGAACAAAATCATCCATCTTGGTTTATTTTGCCGCGGTTGGGCCGGATTTTTCACGGCCTGACGGCGCATAAGCGACACCATGACGTGATCTTGTAAATTCAAAGAGGAAGCTTGCGGTGAGCGTTTCTTCCAGTCTGGCTGTAAAGCCCGGGTTGATGCGGTGGACTGCTTATGCCGGTCTCTGGCTGGCGATGGTCATGCTGACGCGCGCCATCGGCCAGTTTGGTCTGGTTGCGCCTTTTGAGTTGGCCGTTTCCGACTACTGGCACCGGCTGGCGGGGGTTCGGGCGCCGGCCGGTCATGTGACGCTGGTCGTCATCGATGATGCGTCGCTGGAAACCTACAAGGATGACCCGCTGCTGTTCTGGACGCCGCATGTGGCGCGCGCGGTTCAGGTATTGCGTTCGGCCGGCGCTGCCGTAATCGGGCTGGATCTGATGTTCTCGATCAGCCCTGAATCCTGGCTGGACCGGCATGCAGCTCAGGGTGGCGCTTCGAATTTCGATGTGCCTTTGCGGCAGGAGATCGCCAGCGGCCAGTTGATCATGGTGGCGTCCGCCAGCACGCCCAAGGAGGGCGACAGCCAGTTCCTGTTGCCGGCAACCGAGTTTGTCTTGGCAGTGCCGGATTTCGACCTGGCCAGGCACATAGGCCTGGCTGATCTGCTGTCGGATGCGGATGGCGTGACGCGCCGCTTTGTCCTGGCGCCGGACTTGCGCTTGCCTGCGGACGCAGACCGCGGCGGACTGCCCCGGCTGACGTTTGCAGCGCTGTTGGCGGCCCGGGCGAGCGGCGCCTGGCCGGTGGCGGATGCCGACGGGCAGGAAAGCCTGCAACTCGGCGGCCGAAGTTATCAGTTGCAGGGCAAGGCGTATCCGATCGCCTATCCGGGACCGCCCGGCCATATTCCGCGCATACCTTTTGACGTCCTGCTGGCGCCGGATGCCCTGTCCACTCCGGCGGTGCAGGCCTTGAAGGGGCGCGTGGTGATCATCGGCGGCGAGTATGCCGGGATGAACGACACCCATCCCACTCCTTATGTTTCCGGCTTTCTCAAGGACGAGGGGCGCTACATGGCCGGCCCGGAGGTACAGGGCAGCATTGTCGAGACTTTGCTGTCGGGGCGGATGCAGCAGCCGCTGCCTGTCTGGATCGAACTGTCGCTCATCGGCACCTGCATGTTGCTGGCGCTGCTGTTTTTCCTGCGACTGCGGCTTGGATTTGCCGCCCTCATGCTGCCCATGCTCGTCGCTCTGGCCGCCGTGATGGCTCATGCCCTGTTTCTGCGCGACTGGCAATTTCCCCTGGCGGCGCTGGTGACGGGGATGACACTGCTGTTGCTGAGCGTGCTCGGCTTGCGCTACTTTTTCGAAGACCGCGAACGCAGCCGCATCACGCGCATGTTTGGCCGCTATGTTTCGGATCGCGTTGTCGAGGAACTGATCGCCAGCGGGCAGCCGCCGCAGTTGGGCGGGGTAAGGCAGACGCTGACCGTACTGTTTTCCGATATTCGCAATTTCACCGTGATCTCCGAGAAACTGTCAGCGGAAGAGGTCGTCGAGATGCTCAATTCCTACTTCGGCAAGGTGTGCTCGGCTGTTCTGGATGAGGGGGGCACCATTGACTAATTCATCGGCGACGCGATCATGGTGCAGTTCGGCGCTCCGGTCGCTTATGCGGATCATGCCGATCGTGCGTTGCGCACGGCCTTGCGGATTCAGGCAGTGGCCGGCGAATTTGCCGCATGGATGCACGAGCGCTTTCCGGGCCGCGGCCTGCCGGATTTCGCGGTTGGTGTCGGCATCCATACCGGCCCGGTGGTGATCGGCAATATCGGTTCCGAGCAGCGTACGGAATACACTGCCATCGGCGACACGGTGAATGCGGCTTCGCGCATCGAGAGCGTGACCAAGGAGTTGCATTGCGCGGTCCTGGCCAGTGACGAAACGGTGCGTGCGTGCCGGTCGCAGGTGATAACCGGGAAGTCACAGTCGGTATTGGTCAAGGGAAAATCCGAACCTTTGGTGCTCCATGAAATACTGGGAATGAAGGCGGGAAACTGAGGAGATTACGATGAGAGTTTTGACAGCAGTTTTGCACGGATTGGTTTTTCTGGCGGGCGTTATCCACCTGCCGCAGGCATCGGCGGTCGAGGCTGAAGCGGGCGGCTTCGTGACGCAAAGCCAGGGAAAGGTCAGTTATCAGGCGGGTACGGCAAAGGAACAGCCGCTGCCGGCGTTTGCCCGCGTCCCCAGCGGAGCGCGCATCGAAATTGGCGACAACGCCAAGCTGCAGATTGTTTATCTGCGCAGCGGGCGTCAGGAATCCTGGACGGGCAAGGCCAGCCTGGTGGTTGGCGATGCGGAGAGCAAGGCCAGCGGGCCGGGAGCTGGCGTGCCGACCATCAAGGTATTGCCGCCCTACATGATCGAAACCCTGACCAAGTCAGGCCAGGTCATGGGCAACATCCATTCCCGTCAGGGCATGATCCGCGTGCGCTCACTGATGGCGGCGGAGAAGATCAAGGTAGCCGAGGATCGCTACGTCGAACTGCGCGCGCAGTCTGCCGAAGACGACATCACGCCGGAAATTTTCTTGTTGACGACGCTGGACGGCCTCAAGGCTTACCAGAGCATGAAGAAGCCTCTCGGCGAAATGTTGCGGCGCCAGCCGGACAATGCCGAAGCCAGGGCGCTGCACGATCATTTCATGCTGCTGCTCAATACAGGAACGGTGGAGAGCCCGGCAACGGCGCCTGAGAACAAGTAGGCAAACTCGAAGCAAAAACGGCGCTGGCAGGAAATTGAGCCGTCCTGCCAGCGCCGACTCTTGAGCCGGGAGGCTGCGGAAACTGTTTCGGGGCCGGCCCCTTGTCGGCGCCGTCATTGGTTCGGGTCGGTCCCGTTCCGGTCTCGATTCCCCGGTCACCATGCTCGAGCCAGTCCTCGCCCGGCAGTTCCCCGAGTGCTGCGGACACCAATTCCAGCGTGCGCAAGTTTCTCCGGCAGATCGCCTGGCGTCCCCGGCAAGTGGCCGTCTTTGCCGGCAAGCCAGTTACCCGAAATACGGAGTGTTTGACCGTTTCATGGTCCGCCTCATCATGCTGATCACCAGTGGCCCGACCGGTCCCGCGACGGTGGTCGAATTCACGGACTGGAAGAAAGTCGAGCCCTTCGGTCGGGTGATTAGCGAGATGCAGGGCGAATGCCTATCGGCTAGGGAGGCGATGTTGTTGAGGACGCGGAACTTGTGATTTCCTGGTAGTCCCTGAAGCTGTCTTTCCACCATACGGCTAAGGGTATGGGGTAATAAACATCCGCAGTGTCTTGTGCCAATGCATCCAGTGCGGTCTTGATTTGATCAATGAGCAGTTCATTGCTATTGGCAATCCAGTCTTCCACAGGCCGCGGGCGACTCCAGTATTCCAGGATTCGCTCATACGGGACCTGGTTCGGCCTGGGGGAGATGATGCGCGTTCGCAACTTGACTTCCAGCGATATCCTGGGCGGGGTTCCTTTTGTCGCCGCCATGCCGAGCGACATGACCGCGACTTCCAGGACTCCATCGACTCCCATACCAGCCAAATCCGCGTAGCCGGGAAAGTCGGCCTTGTCGATCGGGCCATGATCGGACACAAGGAATACGTTATGACCTCTCTGCCGCAGCATAGACTCGATCAGCTTCCCCACCGTTAACTGGACGCCTTCGTTGCCCAGCGCGTCCTGCGCGAGTTTCCTGGTTATTGCGGCTTGATCGGCAGGGAGTCCATGGATTGCACCTGTTGATGCGCCGACCACTCCGCCGACAAGCGTCCCGGCAATGATTGTGAACGGGGCGATGAATGGGTAAAGCGCAATCCCCAGGGGCCCCATTTGTATCGGAACCACGGCTCCGATCAATGCTCCTTCGCCAGCCCCTTCGGCACCGAGCGTGGCTGCTGCGGCCCCTTTTCCTTCCGCATAGGTGTTGAGCGACAGCGCAGGCGTGAAGTGCGCGGGTACCAGTGCAACTTTTTCGCCAGGAAATTCCGGTTGAATCCGGGCTTCATTCGCACAACCCGAGATCAGCGTCACAAGCAACAGGAAATACAGTTTCATGATCATGGCGGGGCGTGAGTTCATTTTCCGAAATGAATGCTTCCCGGATTGACATAAGCCCCGCCGTAAGTTACCCGTTCGGAACTCGGAAAGCTGCCAGGAACCCGGCGCATCAATTGCTTGCCCGTCGATGCCAACACCATGCCGGGCATCTCGACCAGCAGTGCGGTACGTGCGCCTTCGAAGTCATCAATTACTTCGAGGTAATTGAGTCGGGAGCAGGTTTTCGCCGACGCTATCAAGCCTGATGAAGCCTCGAGATCCACGATCAATTCCCCCAAATAATAGGCCCTTCCCGGAACGGAAGCGTTCACGGCCATTTTCAGATTTAGCGTGCATTCGGAAAAAAGATGAGCCCGGGTCAGCACGTAGCGACCCGCCGGAACCACCATGCGGTACGACCCGTTCTTGTCTGTTTCGAAGCCGATAAATGCTGACTCGCTCAAACTCTTGTCCGAGACATCCAACGCAGGCAGCTTTCTAAGCTGAAGGAAGGCGCCTGTCCCGAAAAGATTCCAGTTAGGCGCATTGACCTCGCCATTAACAAGCGTGCCGACTTGGCCGAACAAAAGAACTTCCTCCGGTCCGAGAGACAAGGGGCTCCCGGCTGCAACCGGTCTGGCCTTGATCCGTTCAGGCATCGACGAGCATCCCGCCAGAGTAATCAGGGAGGCGGCTGCAAGCATGAAGGTGGCTGATCGCACTCTTGTCCCTGGGTAATTACCGATGCGCATTTCAGCAAGATCGAAGGTTCTTATTGATATTGCATTCTACCAAACGAGGCACTAATCGAACTCGTAGTTCGATGCCAGCTAGGTTAGACTTCGCTTATTGCCTCCATCAGTAGGAGACTCGACATGAAATTCATGCTGCAAGCCTTGTTTGTCATTGCCGCCGCCGGCCTTTGCGTACCTGCCAAAGCTGAGCCTGGCAAGAACCCGAACAACGGACCGGGCCTTGCCATCGGACTGAATTCCAAGCTGCTACAAATGACCCGAGACGCCAATGCCGGTGCAGGCAATGGCGGTGAATTCATCAAGGTAAAAGGCTCCTTCAGTGCCATCGGATGCGGCGCCCACAACATGTCGGGTTGTTTTACTTCAACCTATGTCGAGATCGACCCGGGCAACTCCGGTGTGCATAATCAGTCGCCTGAGTGCGACCTGATTGGCTGCATTTTCGATCCGCATCAGTGACACCAAATCTAGACTTTCGCCACGACAAGCTCTAGCCGGGCGGGCGCTAGCGTCAACAGGATCCAATGGCCGTTCAGCGGTCGTTGCCGACCTCACCTATGCTCATCGGTCATGACCAGTTAGCGTGCGCGGTTATCCGCAAGCGCCTGTTCGACCAGCCCCTTCAATTGCTCAAACCCGAAACTCGGCAGCGGCTTTCCGTTGACAAAGTACTCAGGTGTCATGGTTACGTTGAAAGTCTTCGCATCGTCCAGATCCTGCTTGATCACGCTGCCGATTTCGGGGGATGTCAGGTCCAGGGCCACCTGGTCCATGTTAAGGCCGATGCTTTCGATCGTCGTCCATGCCCTCTCCGGAATGACCCTGTGGTTCGCAGTCCAGGCGGCCTGGTTTGCCAGGAGAACTTCCAGTGCGGGCCAGAACTTCCCCTGCCGACGGGCTGCTTCAAGCATGGCGACAACCTTGTCCGAACCGGGATGGAAGGGAGCATAACGGAGCACCAGGCGAATCTTGTCGGGATTGGCCGCCATCATCTGCTTGACCAGCGGATAGAACGCCGCGCAGGTTTCGCAGGCCGGATCGATGAATTCCACTATCGTGACCGGCGCGTCGGCTTTGCCCAAAGTCGGCGAATGCATGCGGACCAGTTTGGTTCGATTGGCTTCGGCAAGTTGATTGGCCGCCATTTCCCGTTGGCCGGTGTAGTACAGCGCGCCGGCGACGAACGCCAGTAACAATACGACGGCGGAAACGACGAAAACGGTCTTTTGTTTCATTTGGAGCCTTTGAGGTGGGTCGCCACGAGCAGGCCGGCGATGAGTGAAAATGCAGCCACGGACAAGAGTGGAATACTTACAAAGCCAAACCAGATGGCTTTCACATCGGAACATGGCACGCCCTGTTGGCACGGCTTGATACTTTCGGGTATCCAGCCGACGATCAGCGCCAAGTGAAAAAGTGCCACACCCAAGCCCGCCAGCGCCAGCGGCAGGGCGTACCGCGCGACCCGTCGATCGAACGGGAACAATCCGGCAGCGAGCACCAAGACTAGCGGAAACATGGCAATTCGCTGATACCAGCAGAGGATGCAGGGCGTGTAGCCCATGACTTCGCCAAGAAACAACGCGCCCAGCGTCGATACGGTGGCGACCAGCCAGGCAATGAAGGTCAGTGTCCAGCCGACGGGGGTGGCACTGGCATGGGAATCGGACGTTGCGGACATGGACTTCCCGTTCGAGTTGGGCGCGCACAATAGCATGCATGAAGTGGCTGCATGGTTTTCAATGGCAAGACCGAGTCTGGAGGGCGGGTGGTAATGGGAAATTGTTGTCATGACAATACGCTGGCGCTGGTCTGGACTCAACACCTGGCAGCAACCGAAGGGCGCGCTGCACGACGCAGCGCGGCCATGCTAAAGTGGTTTTGAGAGCAACCGCGTTATGGAGTGGCCATGAAACTGACTGATCGTACGCTGCTGGCGCTGAACAGCTACACCAAGGCACTGTCCGTCGCCCTTGGATACCGCGATGTTTCTACCCGTCTACATTCCGACCGGGTGACAGGACTGTCGCGCGCGATCGGGGTCAGCATCGGTTTGTCCGGTAGCGAACTGGGCATGCTGAACATCGCGGCATCATTTCACGACATCGGCAAGATCGGCATTTCCGACGCCATCCTCCTCAAGCCGTCGGCCCATAAC
>VEPA01000045.1 GCA_012026675.1 Betaproteobacteria bacterium
AATGCAGGGTTTGCTGGCGGATAGTCCGGCGCGCAAGGCCGGCTACACAGTGGTGCTGGAGGTCTGGATTGGCGCTGATGGCCGGGTCAATCGCGCCGAGCTGGTTTCCGGCAGCGGCAGGGTGGAGGTGGATCAGGCCATTCGCAGCACCTTGCCGAGGCTGCGGGCCGGGGTCGGCAAGGCACCTCCGGAGGCTATGCCGCAGCCGGTGCGGATCAGGCTGAGCTCGCGCCTCTGAACAGCGCCGAAATACCAAAGACACACAAACTGCAAGAAATACGATGACTACGACAAGAAAAATCCTGGCGAGCCTCCTCGCCGGTTCGCTGACTGCACCGGTGGTGGCCGCCGAGAAGGCGGATGAAATCCTCAAGGTCAAGAAATCCACTTTCGTCAACTTGGTCGACTTGCTGGTGCAGCGGGGCGTGCTCAAGCAGGACGAAGGCAAAGGCCTGGTAAAGGCCGCAGAGGAAGAGGCCGACGAAATGGACAAGGCCCAGGCCGCGGAAGGCGCCGTAGCGCATTCCGGCAGTGCATCCGCCGAGACCGTGGCGAAGGTGGCGGTCGCCGCCGACAAGTCGGGCAAATCCATGCACGTCAGCTATGTCCCGGAGATCGTGAAAAAGGAGATCCGCGAGCAGGTCCGGGCCGAGCTGCGCGCCGATGTCGCCAAGGACGTGCAGGCCAAGGCCAAGGAGGAGAAGTGGGGCATCCCGGCGGCTTTGCCGGACTGGGTGAGCCGGATTCACCCGTATTTCGACATGCGCCTCCGTCTGGCGGACGAGTTTTACAGCGACCAGAACGTTGTGGCTTTCGATTGGCTTCAAATCAACGAGGAAAACGGTCTCGTGCAGGCCACTGCCCTGAACAAGGCGTTTCTCAATACCCGCAGCGATCGCCTGCGCTTGCGCGAGCGTTTCCGCATCGGTTTCGACGCCGATATCACCGAGGGTCTCAAGGCCGGTTTCCGTTTCGCCACCAGCAATCAGTTCAGTCCGGTTTCCAACAACCAGACCCTGGGCAACACCGGCCGCGCCTATCAGTTCGCCATCGACCGCGCCTTCCTCCAGTACGACTTCGCCGACGCCAAGGGGCGCGACTGGTTCAGCGTCTATGGCGGCCGCTTCGCCAATCCCTTCGTGTCCACGGATGTGGTTTTCGATCAGGATCTCAGCATGGAGGGCCTGGCGGGAACGTTTCGCTGGCGCTTCAATCGGGACGACCCGACGGTCAAGGGCTACCAGGCGCCATCGCCCACCGCCCGTTTCGGCATCAATCAGGGCACCCAGACTCCCGATAGCGTGTTTGCCACCCTGGGGGTTTTCCCCATCGAGGAGGTCAACTTCTCCACCTCGGACAAATGGATGTTCGGCGGCCAGCTGGGGGCGGACTGGCTGGTGTCGGGCGATGCCCGGCTGACCGTGGCCGCATCCTACTACGACTTCAAGAACGTGCGAGCACGCCGTAATTCGTTGAACAGCCGCAAATACGACTGGACGGCGCCGGAGTTCATGCAGAAGGGCAATTCTCTGGTGGCCATCAACGACGGTGGCAACCAGTCCGATTGCGCCAACAATGTCTGCCGGGTCGGTCTGGCGTCGGACTTCCGGGTGTTCAATGCCACGGCCACTTACGACTATGCCGGCTTCGCGCCCACGCATGTGCTGTTCACCGCCGACTATGCCAAGAACCTGGGATTCGACGAGGAGCGGATCGCCCGGGAGTTCGGCACACGCATCAATCCCAGGACCAATGCCTTTCAGGCTCGGGTCGATATCGGCCATCCGGAGGTTCGCCGCTTCAACGACTGGAGCGTCTACCTGGCCTACCGCTATGTGGAGCGGGATGCGGTGCTGGATGCCTTCACCGATTCCCTGTTCCACCAGGGCGGGACCAATGCCAAGGGCTGGATGGCGGGCATCCAGTACGGATTGGCAAAGAACACCTGGCTCAACCTGCGCTGGCTCAGCACCGGTTCCATCAGCCATTCCGACGAAATGCTTGCCGGTACCGGCAAACGGTACGACATCGATACCGTCAACCTGGACCTGAACGCGCGGTTCTGAGGTAAGGCCATGAACATCTCGATACGCTGGGTTGTGGTGCTGGTCTTGGGAGCATGGGGGGCCAGTAGCGCAGCGGCGCCCAAGGACCAGGATGCCGGCGTCCAGCAGGTACTGCGCAAGGCTCAGGGCGTGGTGCGCCAGCTGACCCAGGAGAAGGCCGCGCTGGAGGTGGAAAAGCAGCAGTGGCAGCAAGAGAAGACTGCCCTGGAGGCCCGGATCAAATCTCTGGAGGAAGCCGCAGGGCGGGTCCCTGGGCTGGAGTCGGAGGCTGCCCGTCATAAGAGCGAGGCCGAAAGGTTGCGTGGCGAAATGGGCGCGCTGGCCGACCGGAGCAAAGAACGCGAACAGGCAATTTTGCAGAAGCATCGGGAAGTGGTTGCCAAGGCCAAAGACATCCGGGCCGACAACGAATTGCTGGTGAACGCGGTGCAGGAGCGGGAACAATGGATCGGTGAGTGCGGCGAGCGCAACAAGAAGTTGACGGAGGTCAACCAGGAAGTCGTCAAGCGCTATCAGGACAAGAGCGTCTGGGAATCCTTGAGCGAGCTGGAACCCTTCACCGGGCTGGGCAGTGTCAAGGCCGAGGCCGCCGCCGAGGAATACCGCTACCGGCTCAAGCAGCTCAAGACCCGGCCGTTCGAGGCACAGACTCAGGCCGAGGCTCCGAAGGCGGTCGATTCCGGTGTCGATGCCGATGCCGAAGAAGGGGATGAACCATGA
>VEPA01000058.1 GCA_012026675.1 Betaproteobacteria bacterium
CTCTTCCTCGACATCGGCGGCTCGATGGACGACCACATCAAGGTCTGCGAGGAACTGTTTTCCGCGGCCAAAAGCGAGTTCAAGCACCTCGAACATTTCTACTTCCACAACTGCATCTACGACTACGTCTGGAAGGACAACCGCCGCCGCCACGGCGAGCGCTTCCCGCTGTGGGACGTGATGCACAAGTACGGCGAGGACTACAAGGTGGTGATCGTCGGCGACGCCACCATGAGCCCCTACGAAATCCTCCAGCCCGGCGGCTCGGTCGAGTACTCGAACGAGGAAGCCGGCGCGGTCTGGCTGCAGCGCATGCTCGACACCTGGCCGCGCGCGGTCTGGCTCAACCCCGAGCCCGAGCGCCTGTGGGATTACCGGCACTCGATCGAACTGATCCGCACCATTTTCAACAGCCGCATGTTCCCGCTGACGCTGGCAGGGCTGGAACGGGCGATGCGCGAGCTGAACAAGTAGCCGCCACAGGAGGAAGCGCCATGCAGCCACGCCGCCGTTTGCTGAAAGCCCTGGCTGCCGCCGGCCTGCTCGGCCCTGCCGGGATCTCAGGCCTTATCCGCGACGCACTGGCCAAGGGCGACGTGCCGATCAAGGCCGGTCTGCAGAAAATAAGCGGCGAAGTCATCGTCAATCACAAGCTAGCCACGGAAGGCCAGCTCATCAAGCCCGGCGATACCGTAGTGACGGGGCGCGGCAGTGAAGCCATATTCGTCGTCGGCCAGGATGCCTTCATGCAACGCGAACTGCCCACGGTGAGCTTCGGCGCCGAGGCGGTGCAAAACCTGATGCGGGTGGTGTCGGGCCGGATCCTCTCCGTCTTCGGCAAAGGCGCGAGGACGATCCAGGTTTCGACCGCCACCATCGGCATACGCGGCACTGGCTGCTACATTGAGGAAGAAAATTATGGTGCCAAGGCGCGCACCTACTTCTGCCTCTGCTACGGCGAAGTCGAACTGACGCCCACTGCCGCGCCGAAGGAAGTCGAGCGCTACAGCACGGTGCACCATGACAAGCCGATGTACATCCACAACGACATGAAAATGCCTAAGATGATGGTCCCCGCCGAGGTCATCAACCACACCGACGACGAACTCACGCTGCTCGAATCCCTTGTCGGACGCGTACCGGCCTTCTACGGCAAGGACTACAAGAAGTATTAACGCCTGGCCAGGTTCCTCATCGACATCCGGAAAACCAGCTGCGGCCGTGTTTGACGAATGCCGCGGAACGATTCAGCGAAATTGTTGCAGCCACCGGTTGAATCCAGGCCAATACAGCAGTCACTGCGTTGCAGGTCTTACAATCAGCCTTTCAAACTGTGCTGCCGGCATCGGTTTGGCGAAGTAATACCCTTGGCCGTAGTCACAGCCGGCATCAGCCAGCAGGTTTCTTTGCTCGATTGTCTCCACGCCTTCGGCGACCACCTTCATCCCGAGTTTGTGTGCCATGGCAATCACGGCCTCCGCAATTGCCCGGTCGCTCGGGTCTGTAACGATGTCGCGTACGAAAGACTGATCAATTTTCAGATAGTCTATGTCGAATTTCTTGAGATAGGACATCGCCGAATATCCTGTGCCGAAATCGTCGAGCGCAACCTGGATCCCGATATCGCGGAAGGCGTCCAATTTCTCCATGACTTCAGGATGTCGATCCAGCAGCAGGCCTTCGGTGATTTCAATGACGATGCAACTGGAGCGGATGTTGTGCTGATGCAGGTACTCGATCCAAACCTTGTCGGTGTGCCCGGTAAAGAACTGGCGCGGCGACTTGTTTACGCTGATCTGATACTGGCAGGGACTGTCAGCTTCGCTGGTTTCAGCCTTGTCGCAATTGCCATTTACGGAAAATCTGCAGCGCCTACACCATCGGCTCGCCATGAGCGCCACCTCCTTGAACACCCAGTCGCCGATTTCGCTAATCATTCCCGCTTCCTCGGCGATCGGGATGAACTCTGAAGGGCTCACCAATCCCCGCACGGGGTGACGCCAGCGCAGCAATGCCTCCGCCTTTACCGTCTGTCCCGTGGCCAAATTCACGATGGGCTGGTAATACACCTCGAACTGATTGGCAGCGAGTGCGCCACGCATTTCGTTGGTTAGTTGCATTCGTGCTTGCGCTGTCTCCCGCATTGACTCGGTAAAGTGGCAATACTGGTTGCGCCCCTCGTTCTTGGCTAACTGCTTTGCCTGGCTTGCGTTAACGAGCAGCCCGGCCATATCCACGGCGTCGTTGGGATACACGGTGATGCCGATACTTGCCGAGATGTAGACAGTCTCCCTGCCGATGGAGAACGGTTGGGCAATCCCCCGCAGAATTTCGCTCGCAATCTGCTCAATCCGAGGCAAGGAAGCTGACGGAACACTCAACACGACGGCGAACTCATCCCCGCCCAGGTGGGCAACCGTGTCGGTGCCTTCTTCGACGCAGGATGAAATTCGTGCCCCTGCCTCAATGATCATCTTGTCGCCACAGACTTGACCCAGCGTGTCGTTAACTTCATTGAAGTGATCAAGGTCAACATGCAGCACGGCGACGGACATATCGCTTTGCCGCGCCTTCTCCAGTGCCTGACGAACGCGTTCCTGCAGCAGACGGCGATTTGGCAGATTGGTCAAGAGATCGTAGTTGGCTTGTCGCCATATGACGGCCTCGGCCTCCTTCTGCTCGGTGATGTCGGCGGCGATAGCGATATAGCGCAGAACCTTGCGGTCCTCGTCGTAAAGCACCGAAATGGTGATACGTTCGGGGTATATCTCACCGCTTTTTCGGCGATTCCATATTTCGCCATGCCACTGACCAACGTTATTCAATGACGACCACATCTCTTGATAAAACGCACGATCATGCCGGCCCGACTTTAGCAGCTTGGGATTTCGCCCGATCAGTTCCGTTTGGTCATAACCTGTCATCGCGCAAAACGCGCGATTGACGCTGACGATGCGGTTGTCCGGCGAGGAAATCAGAATGGCCTCACTGGTTCCATCGAACACCGATGCGGCGAGGCGCATCTGTTCTGCTCGCTCCAGCAGAGACTGCTTTTGATTCTGGACTTGTTCCTGCAGCTTGTTGAAACTGTCGAGCAACCGCCTGATTTCCACGCTTCCCTCAAGCGGCAAAGGTCGCAGCGGCTCGTTGCCTGCAGTCATGGCATCGATGATCGCCGCTGAACGGCTCAGCGGGCTGAGCTGGCGGTAAAGGAACACCCACAGCAGAAAAGCGATTGCCACTGAGGCCAATGCGGCATCCTCGTAAATTTCCCGCTGCAATGTGTCAGTCGGCTTGAATGCGGTGGATGCGGGCAGAGATGCGATGACAATCCATCCGGTATTCGGCGCGCGCTTTACCGAGATCAGACTTTCGACGCCGCGTGAATCCGAGAAAATCTCTGAACCTTCGTAGCCCTGCAGGTAGCGGTCGTACGTTGGATCGATGCCTGCAGCAGCACCGGATTGCAGGAAGCGGGGATCTGTGGACGCCACCAGCATGCGCTCCTTGGCAGATATGATGTGAATGTCGCCGCTCTGCGGAAACTTTGAAGGCAGTATTTCACTCAGCAAATCGCTTCCGGTGATTTGATTCCCGCCGGCAAGGACACCAATAACCTCGTTCTTGTCGTTTCGTATGGGGACGGCGATATTGATGACGGTCTTCTTCGCGAATGGATCCATAGCCGGCTTGCCTATGAACGGCTTTCCTGATGTCACTACGCCGCGGAAAAATTCGCTTTCGGCATAACTGGTACCATCACGTCCCGCCAGATTGGGCACATCAGCCAGTCCGATGCCATCGATGGAGATGACAAAAATGCCTGTATCGAAGAATCGTTGCACGGGTCTGTGCTCCGCCATAAAGACATGCAGTCGACCAGGGTCGGCCATCCATTCGGGATTGACCATGGATGCAGTGTCTGCCAAGGCGTTGATGCGCAGCCTGACTGCTTCATCGAGGCTGGCGGCGACGTGCTCGACGATCTGAAACTGCTGGGCGGCGAGTACTTCGTTGATGTTGCCACGAACCTCATTTTTCAGGTCATGGGCCAGTGTCATTATGGTGGCGACAAAAAGAACCACCGTAAAGATGGCAATTGTGGTTTTAAGATCGAGAGCGCGAAGAATCGATGGTAACTTCATGATCAAAAGGTACCATGTTCGGGCTTGGCCGGGGGAGGCTGAGAAGAGCCACAGGATGCTTCGCAATTGCGCGACAATCGGGAACGTTCGACATGGAACGACCCCCGGCTAGTGAATGCCGGGCCGCAACCCCAATATCCATGGCTGCTGATAGCCGAACGCCAAGCGATACCGCATGTCGGACACGGCTGACCGGTCGGCAGGAACCGGAACTTCCTTATGAAGCCGCGTTGAACATCGGCGGCGCGACCTTGATGATCCCCGCAGTGGTCGTCAGCCCCGCCGCGACTTTTTTCGCGCCGGCCATGCGCAGCGGCCTCATGCCTTCGCGCATCGCCAGCTCGCGCAGCCGGCCCGGTGCGCAAACCGGGCCGTGGAAGAGCACCGCCCCAGCCCCGATCCGGCACGCGCAGCAGATTTATGTCCGCGGCACCCGCCGCGGACGGTATCCCCCGGTGGGATATTCACAAGCTTTCAGTCAGCCAGGCCGGCGACCGCTTGACGCATGGTTGCAGCGCTGCGCTCCAGCGCGGCGCGTTCCTCGTCCGACATGCGCGGATGCAGCACCTTCACCACGCCTTCGCGTCCGACCACGGCCGGCACCGACAGGGTCACGCCATATTCCGGCAGGTAGCAGCCGAGCGGGAATACGGCGCGCTCGTCGCGGGTCATGGCCTCGACGACGCGCCCGCAAGCCATGCCGATGCCGTACTGGCTGGCGTTGATGCCCTCGATGATGGTGATGTTGGCGTTGCGCACCTGCATCTCGACCCGCGTCTTGAAATCGGCCAAGTCGTCCTTGCGCACCAGGTCGCGCACCGGGGTGCCGGCCACCTGCGCCGACGACCAGAGCAGCACGCGGGAATTGCCGTGCTCGCCGACGCACTGGGCATCGACCTCCGCCGGATGCACTCCGATCTGACGGGCGATGTAAAAGCGGAAGCGCAAGGTATCGAGATAGGTGCCGGAACTATGCACGCGATCATGCCCGGCGATCCGCCGCGCCAGCTCGGCCAGCGGCTCGGGCGGATTGGTGATGACGAGGATGGGCGCCCGCGGCACGACCGCCGTGATCTGCGGCACGATCTCGCGGATGATGGCGGCGTTGGTTCCCAAGAGGCGCAGGCGCCCGGCAGGATCGTTGCGATCCATCGCGCCGCCGGCCTTCTCATTGATGCCGACCGCGACGAGGACCAGTTCCGCGCCTTCCAGGTCGGCGTAGCTGCCGCCGACAAGCTGCACCGGCGGACACAGGGGCGTGCCGTATTGCATGTCCGTGACGAGTCCGCGCACGCGCCCCTCGTCCTTGTCGATAACCACGATTTCATGCGCGCCGCCGCGGCCGATAATGGCCATGATGCACGCCGCACCGACTGCTCCCGCGCCAACAACGCCGACTTTCATGCATGCCCCCTGCAAGTTTCAACATGAGTTTTATGAGACGCCGCGCGAGCCTGCCGACCACGTCGCCTGTCGCGCAAGGCCGCCCGGCCGGCGGGATCCGGCGCTTCCCTATGCAGCCGTGTCGAACATCGGCGGCGCGACCTTGATGATCTCCGCAATCGTCGTCAGTCCCGCCGCGACTTTTTTCGCGCCGGCGATGCGCAGCGGCTTCATGCCTTCGCGCATCGCCAGCTCGCGCAGCCGGGCCAGCTCGGCGCCGTCCGCCACGAGTTTCTTGATCTCGGCCGACATTGGCATGATCTCGTAGATGCCGACCCGCCCCTTGTAGCCCGTCATGCGACAGTCGAGGCAGCCCACCGGGTGGTAGAGCTGGGCCGGCATGGTGGACTTCCACGGTGAGACCAGCGCGGTCCATGCCGCCTCGTCCTCGGCGCGCAGCCCGCCCGCCTGCTTGCATTGCGGACACAGGGTGCGGATCAGGCGCTGCGCCATGACGCCCAGCACCGTCGCCGAGAGCATGTAGGGCGGCACGCCGAGCTCGACCAGCCGCGTGATCGCCGAAGGCGCGTCGTTGGTGTGCAGGGTGGACAACACGAGGTGTCCGGTCAGGGCCGCCTGGATGGCCATCTCGGCCGTCTCCAGGTCGCGGATCTCGCCGACCATGATGATGTCGGGATCCTGCCGCATCAGGGAGCGGATGCCTTCGGCGAAGCCCATGCCGATCTCCGGCAGGATCTGCACCTGGTTGAAGGAGCCTTCGACCATTTCGATCGGGTCCTCCAGCGTGCACACATTCACCTCGGGCGTGGCGAGGCTCTTCAGCGTCGAATACAGCGTCACGGTCTTGCCGCTGCCGGTGGGGCCCGTCACCAGGATGATGCCGTTGGGTTGCGACGACATGTCGCGCCACATCGCGGATTCCTCGGCGGCAAAACCCAGCTCGGAAAAATCGCGGACCAGCACTTCGGGATCGAAGATGCGCATCACCAGCTTTTCGCCGTAGGCCGTCGGCAGCGTGGACAGCCGCAGCTCGACCTCCTGCCCGTCCTGCGTCCGCGTCTTGATCCGTCCGTCCTGCGGGCGGCGCTTTTCGATCACGTCCATGCGGCCGAGGATCTTGATGCGGCTGGTCATTGCGTTGAGCACCGTCATCGGAATCTGGTACACCTGATGCAATACCCCGTCGATGCGGAAGCGCACGATGCCCAGGTTGCGCCGCGGCGCGACGTGGATGTCAGAGGCGCGCTGCTCGAAGGCGTACTGCCAGAGCCAATCGACGATGCGCACGATGTGCTGGTCGTTGGCGTCGAATTGCTTGTTGCTCCGGCCCAGTTCGACCAGTTGTTCGAAGTTCGTGCCGCCGCCGGTGATTTCGCCCAGGTTCGCTGCGCCCTTGATGAATTTGGCCAGGTTGTAGAACTCCACCTGGTAGCGGACGATGTCATCCGGGTTGCTGATGACGCGGCGGATGTCCTTGCGCAGGATCGGCTGCATCTCCGCTTCCCAGTCGCGCTGGAAAGGCTCGGCCGTGGCGATCACCACCTCGTGGGACTTGACCTCCACCGGCAAAATGCGGAACCGCGTCGCATAGGTGCTGGTCATGATCCCCGTCACCGAGGCAAAGTTGATCTTCAGCGGATCGATGTGCTGGTAGTCGAGCCCGCACCACTTCGCCATCCATTGCGTCAGGCCTTCGAGGTCGAGCACCCGGTGCGGCGGCTGCAGCGATTTCCAGCGCTGCTCGGCGATGATCGTCAGCGGGTGGGTATCCCCCTTGAAGTAGCGGCGCTCCTGCTTGAACTTCTCCGCATCGGCGGCGGGGATCAGGCCATCGGCAACGAGGGCGTCGACCACTTCCGGCAGCGGCAGGCGGTGATCCTTGATGGTGGTTTGGCTCATGGCAAAGTCCGATACGACGCGGGTCGGGAAAGTCGGCGCTGGTGACACGGCGCACTATAGCCGACAACCCGGCCTGGCCTCAATGCGGGAGTATTATTCCGCGACCTGTTTCACGGGCCCGTCGAGGTGAATCCACATGCAACGACTGCTGATGCTGGCGGCGGGCGCCCTGCTCGGGCTGCCGGCCTGCGCCGAGTCGGCTGCCGACGACTGCGCCAGGGCGCGCGACCCGGTGCGCTGCGAGGCGCGCCAGAGCGCGCTGAAAGCCTGCAGCGAAAAGCGTGGCAAGGAGAAAAGCGCCTGCCTCGATGCGAGCATGCCGCCGCCCGATTGCAGCCAGTCGAACAAACCGCGGGACTGCGAAGCCACGCAGAAGGCCAGGGAAGTCTGCAAGGACAAGACCGGCAGGGAACTGAAAGAGTGCACGCGCGATGAACTGCAGCGAAACAAGCCAAAAAGCAAGCAGAGTCCGGCAGCGACCTGATGCCGCTGCCGTCACTGCGGAACACCTTTGTCCCCGGCGCGGCAACTGATCCACCATGCTGAACATTTCCAATCTGTCGAAGCGCCATCCCAATGCCGTGCGGCCGGTGTTCAGCGGGATCAGCCTGTCCATCGCAGCCGGCGAAATCGTCGCCCTGGTCGGTGAATCGGGGGTCGGCAAGAGCACCCTGCTCAACTGCATCGCCGGGCTGGAAACGACTAACGCCGGCGCCATCCTGATCGGCCCGCAGGCCCGCGACATCGTCCGCCTCGACGAAGCGGAACGGGCCGCATTGCGCAGCACGAGCATAGGCTTCATCTTCCAGGCCTTCCATGTCCTGCCCACGCTCACGGTGGCGCAGAACATCGCCGTGCCCTTGCTGCTCGTCGGCGTCCAGGCGAAGCAGCACCCGCCCCGCATCGAATCGCTGCTCGCCCGCGTCGGGCTGGCCGGCTTCGGCCCGCGCTGGCCAGCGACCCTCTCCGGCGGCGAGTTGCAGCGCGTGGCGATTGCGCGGGCGCTGGTGCATCGGCCGGCGCTGATCCTCGCCGATGAGCCGACCGGCAACCTCGATCCGCGCACCGCCGACGAAATCCTCGCCCTGCTGCTCGAACGCGTGCGCGAGGAAGGCGCCAGCGCCCTGATCGTCACCCATTCGCAGCATGTGGCGCAAAGCTGCGACCGCATCCTGACGCTGACGCCGGACGGCCTGCAATGAATCGCCCGGGTTGGCAACTGAGCTGGCAACTGAGCTGGTGGCTGCTCCGCGCCCAGTTCCAGACGCGGCGTACGGCCACGGCGCTGGCCATGCTCGCCATCGCGCTCGGCGTTGCGCTCGGTTATGCCATCCATCTGATCAACGATGCCGCGCTGGCGGATTTTTCGCAGGCCATGAAAAGCGTGCAGGGCGAACCCGACGCGGTCATCGCGCCGCAGGACAGCGCCGGCCGGGTGCCGCTGGCGCTGATCAACCAGCTCGCGCGCGACGACACGGTGGCGCTCATGGCACCCGTGATCGAAACCCGCGTGCGCATCGACCGCGCATCCGGCGCGGCACCCACCGCCGTCCGGCTGATCGGCCTCGATGTCTTCAGCGCCGCGCTGTTGATGCCCGACCTGCTGCCGCGCCAGGGCATCTCGATCAACGGCGGCGGCATTTTCGAAGACGGCCTGTATGCCTCGCCGGCGCTGCTCGACCGGCTCGGGCTGAAAGTCGGCGCCGGCATCACGGTGGCTCGCGGCGAAGCGCACTGGTCCACGCGGATTGCCGGCGACCTGCCCGCCGCGCGGCCCGACGACCTGCTGCTGGTGGCCGACATCGCCCGCGTACAGAGTCATTTCGGCCCCCTGGATGCCGTCAGCGAAGGCCGCCTGCGCCTGGCGCCCGGCATCAAGCTGGCCCTCTGGCTCGACACCTGGACGGCCAGGCTGCCGGCCGGCTTCACCCTGCGCGCCGCCGCCGACAATCAGGCGCGGCTGTCCAACATTTCGCGCGCCTATCGCGTCAACCTCAACGTGCTGGCGCTGGTCGCGCTGCTCACCGGCGGCTTCCTCGTCTTCGCCACGCAGCTCACGGCGGTGGCGCAGCGCTCGACCCAGTTCGCCCTGCTCGGCGTGCTCGGCCTTTCGCCGCGCATGCGCCTGCTGCAAGTGCTGCTCGAAGGCCTCGCGATCGGCGTGCCGGGCGCCGTGATCGGCCTCGCGCTGGGCTGGGCCATGGCGGTGGCATTCACGCGGCTGCTTGGCGGCGACCTCGGCGGCGGCTTCTTCTCCGGCGCTGCGCCGGTGATCGTGCCCGAACTGGCGCCGGCACTGGTTTTTTTTGCGTTGGGCTGCGCCGCCAGCTTCGGCGGTGCGCTCTACCCCGCCTGGCTCAACCGCGTGCAGCCGCTGGCACAGGCGCTGAAGACCGGCTTTGCGCAACGCCCGCCCGCGGGCCACGACGACGCGCCGCGACCGCGCGCCGGCAAAGCGCGGGCGCTCGCCCTGGTCGCCGGCGCCGCCGTCGGACTGACGCAGCTGCCGCCCTTTTTCGAGCTGCCGCTGGCCGGCTACGCTGCAATCGCGCTGGTGCTGGTGCTGGGCATTGCCGTCGCGCCCGTGGTCACGCAAACGGCATTCGCCGCCTTCGCCCGCCGCGACCTGCCGGCCGCGCAGCGCGTCGCCGTGCAGAACGTGATGCAGGCGCCGCTGATGGCGCAGGTCGCGGCCAGCGGGCTGATCGTCAGCTTCGCGCTGACGGTCAGCAGGGTGGTCATGGTGTCGAGCTTTCGCGTCGCGCTCGACCAGTGGCTGGACGTCGTGCTGCCGGCGCCGTATTACGTGCGCAGCAAGGGCGTGCCGTTGCCGGCGGAACTGCTCGCCGCGCTGGAACGGCCCGACGCGCCCTTCGCCCGCATCGAACGCATGGCCGTCGGCGCGCTGAGTCTCGATCCGCGGCGCCCCGCCGTGGCCGTGCTGGTGCGCGAACTGGACCGTGCCAACCCCGGCGCGCGCCTGCCCTTCACCGGGCAAGTCATCGCCGCGCCGGCGGGAGCCGTTCCGGTCTGGATCAGCGAACCGGTGCAGGAACTGTATCGCCTGCGCCCCGGCCAGACCCTGCGCCTGCCGCTGCTCGGGCGCGAGGTCGAGGTCTTCGTCGGCGGCGTCTGGCGCGACTATGCGCGCCAATTCGGCGCAGTGGTGATTGGCAGCCTGGACTATCGCAAGCTGGGTGGCAGCTTCGAACCCACCGAACTGGCCCTCTGGCCGCGCCCGGACGACGACGCGGCCGCTCGCGACTGGCTGGCGCGCGCAGCAACGAAATCCGGCATCGAAACCGCGGAGGCCGGCGAGATCCGCCGGCTGAGCCTCAACATTTTCGACAAGAGCTTCGCCGTCACTTATGCGCTGGAAGCCGCCGCGATGCTGATCGGCCTCTTCGCCCTGGCCGTGACGCTGGCCGCCAGCGTCTGGCTGCGCGCGCGCGAACTGGCGACGCTTTCCGCGCTTGGCTTCGACCGCGCCATGCTGACCCGCGCCGTGGTCTTCGAAGGCGCGCTGATCGCCGCCATCGGCCTCCAGGTCGGCCTGGTCTGCGGCCTCGCGGTGGGAGCGATTCTCACCCACGTCGTCAACCCGCAGGCCTTCCACTGGCGCATGGGCTTGCGCATCCCCTGGCTGCAGGTGCTGCCCGGCGCGGCACTGACGCTGGCCGCCGCCTTAATTGCCAGCCGCTTCGCCGCGCGCCAGGCCACGCGCCTGCCGGCGGCGCAGGTGTTGGCCAGCGCGCAATAGGCAAACGCTCATGGCTTCGATGAACCATCCGGCACCATGAATCTCCGCGCCTTCGATACGCCTCAAGCGTGCAAATGGGCCCGCCCCTCCCATCCGCTGCGCGGCCCACGGCTGGCTTTGCACAGCCAGCCGGCTGCGGCGGCACGACGCATGCGTCGCGAAATCCCGCCTCGCCC
>VEPA01000068.1 GCA_012026675.1 Betaproteobacteria bacterium
CGGGACGACGATCAAGGTCGCAGTGAAGAAGCTGGTGGTGCTCACCGGCGACCGTTTCGTCGGCGCCCAGGCAACCTTCGACCAGGATCAGCGGCCGGCAGTGTCGGTCAAGCTCGATGCCGCCGGCGGCCGCATCATGCGCGACCTGACACGTGACAACATCGGCAAGCTGATGGCCATCCTGTTGATCGAAAAGACGCGGCCGGAGGCGATTTCCGTGGCGCGCATCCAGAGTGAGTTCGGCAACAACTTTCAGATCACCGGCATGTTCTCGCCGGAGGAAACCAACACCCTGGCGATCCTCATCCGCTCCGGCGCCGTGGCGGCGCCAATGGACATTATCGAGGAACGCGTAATCGGCCCCAGTTTGGGTGCCGACAACATCTCCAAGGGCTTCCATTCGACCATGTGGGGTTTCGTCGCGATTTCCGTGTTCATGATGGCGTACTACCTGCTTTTCGGTGTCGTCTCGGTGTTTGCGCTTTCCGCCAACCTGCTGTTCCTGGTCGCGCTGCTGTCCATGCTGCAAGCGACGCTGACTTTGCCGGGCATTGCCGCCATCGCCCTGACGCTGGGCATGGCGATCGACGCCAATGTGCTGATCAATGAACGGGTGCGCGAGGAACTGCGCGGCGGCAATTCGCCGCAGGCATCCATCACCGCAGGTTACGAGCGTGCCTGGGCGACCATTCTGGACTCGAACATCACCACGCTGATCGCGGGTGTTGCGCTGCTGATATTCGGTTCCGGTCCCGTGCGGGGGTTTGCCGTGGTGCATTGCCTGGGCATCCTGACCTCGATCTTCAGTTCGGTCGTGGTGTCGCGCGCGCTGATCAACCTGATATACGGCCACCAGCGCAAGCTGGGATCGGTCAGCATCGGACAAATCTGGAAGCCGGGAGTCTGACATGGAATTTTTCCGCATTCGCAAAGACATTCCCTTCATGCGCCATGCCCTGGTGTTCAACATCATCTCGTTGATCACCTTCTTGCTGGCAGTGTTCTTTCTGGCTACCCGCGGGCTGCATTTTTCCGTCGAGTTTACGGGCGGCACGCTGATGGAAGTCAGCTATGCCCAGGCGCCTGACCTGACGCAAATCCGCAAACAACTCGAAGCCGATGGTTTTTCCGATCCGCAGGTACAGAACTTCGGTTCCTCGCGCGATGTGCTGATTCGCGTTCCCCTGGCGAAGAACACTGAAAGTTCGAAGGTCGGCGACCAGGTAATGGCATCGCTGATGAAAGTCGGCGCCGGCGGGACGGCGTCTGGCATGACGCCGGCACTCAAGCGGGTCGAATTCGTCGGACCGCAAGTGGGCAAGGAGCTTGCAGAAGACGGCGCCCTGGCGCTGCTATTGGTGGTGGCGGGCATCATGCTGTATCTGGCCTTCCGTTTTGAGTGGCGCTTTGCTCTTTCCGCCATCATCGCCAACATGCATGATGTGGTGATCATTCTCGGCTTCTTCTCCTTCTTCCAGTGGGAGTTCTCGCTGCCGGTGCTGGCGGCGGTGCTGGCGGTGCTCGGTTATTCGGTCAACGAGTCCGTGGTGGTATTCGACCGCGTCCGCGAAACCTTCAAGAAAAAGCGCGGCATGACCACGCCTCAGGTGCTCGACCACGCCATCACCAGCACCATCTCGCGCACCATCATCACCCACGGATCGACGCAAATGATGGTCACCTCGATGCTGATTTTCGGTGGTCCGGCACTGCATTATTTTGCGTTGGCCCTGACCATCGGAATTCTCTTCGGCATCTATTCCTCGGTCCTGGTGGCCAGCCCGCTGGTGATGTGGCTTGGCGTGTCGCGCGCGCAGTTCGTTCAGGCCAAGGTCGAGAAACAGGAAGCCGTGGTCTGACTGAATTCGCCGGAAATCCTGTCGGCGTTAAGGGTGGCGGCCGAAGCTAAGGAATTCGCGGCTAGTCAATCGCTGTCGCGAAGATGTGTTTCAGTCGCAGTGTGCCGCGTCCCTCGGCAACCATTGTTAGCAACCGATCTATGTTGGGGTGCTTGCCGGGGTTCTGCCGTGCGTCTTCCGTGTGCTCGGCGTACAACTCCAGCCCTTTGCGGGCAGCCTCCGCGGTGATGGCGCCGTAGATCTGCCCGAGATGGTTGTAGATCGCCAGCGAGCCGGCCTGTCCGGGTTTGTTTTCAATCGTGGCGACCACTGTTGAATCACCGTCGAGCAACTGGATCGCAGTCAGATGCGAAATGCGGGGCAGTTGCTTCAAGCTGTCGGCAAAAGCCATGTCAGATTCGCTTTGCCAATTCGGCCGCCTTGCCGATGTAGGAGGCAGGCGTCATGTCGAGCAGACGCTGGCGATCGGCTTCCGGCAATGGCAGCTTGGCGATGAATTCGCGCAGGGCCTGCTGCTCGATGCCCTTGCCGCGAGTGAGTTCCTTGAGTTGCTCATAGGGGCTGGGTACGCCGAAGCGGCGCATCACGGTTTGCACCGGCTCGGCAAGTACTTCCCAGGCGTCATCGAGGTCTTCGGCAAGGCGTTGCGGATTGGCTTCGAGTTTGTTCAGTCCGCGCAGGGTCGAGTCGAAGGCGAGCAGCGTATAGCCGAAGGCAACTCCCATATTGCGCAATACGGTGGAATCCGTCAGGTCGCGCTGCAGGCGGGAAATCGGCAGCTTTTCCGCCAAATGACGCAGTAAGGCGTTGGCGAGGCCCAGGTTGCCTTCCGAGTTTTCAAAGTCGATCGGGTTGACCTTGTGCGGCATGGTCGACGAACCGATCTCGCCTTCCTTTAGCTTCTGTTTGAAGTAGCCGAGCGAAATGTACTGCCAGAGGTCGCGGTCGGCATCGACCAGGATGGTGTTGGCGCGCGCCATGGCATCGAACAGCTCGGCCATCGCATCGTGCGGTTCGATCTGGATGGTGTAGGGATTGAACTCGAGACCGAAGGACTCGATGAAGCGGCGGTTGAAACTTTCCCAATCGACCTCGGGATAGGCCGACAAATGGGCATTGTAGTTGCCCACTGCGCCATTGAACTTGGCGGTGAGCGATACCGCCGAAATCTGCCTGCGTGCGCGCAAGAGTCGCGCCGCGATATTGGCCATTTCCTTGCCTAGCGTGGTCGGTGTTGCTGGTTGGCCATGGGTGCGAGCCAGCATGGGCAGTTCGGCAAGTTGGTGCGCCAGATCGCGTAGGCGGACAATCAGGCGATCAAGCTGCGGCAAAAGGCTCTCGGCGACAGCACCTTTCAGCATCAACGCATGCGATACGTTGTTGATGTCCTCCGAGGTACAGCCGAAATGGATGAACTCGCTGACACGCATGACTTCGCCGTTGCCGGCCAAACGATCCTTAAGCCAGTATTCCATGGCCTTGACGTCATGATTGGTGCGGGCCTCGATCGCCTTGACGGCTTCCGCGTCCGCGACGGAGAAGTCGACGATGACGGTATCCAATTCCGTAACCGTGGCATCGGAAAATTTCGGACATTCGGGGATTGCCTTGGCACTGGCGAGGGCCTTGAGCCATTCAATTTCGACACGAACGCGATTGCGTATGAGTCCGTACTCGGAAAAATGGACGCGCAGGCTTTCAACCTTCGCGGCGTACCGTCCGTCGAGTGGCGAAAGCGCCGTGAGTGCGTTGAGTGTCATATCTTTTGCGAGGAAAGGTCGATGCGCGGCAAGCGCCGACGATACTCATAATTTTAACATGCAGGCCCGTGCTGCCATCACATGTCGGCGCTTGCCATCGGGTGCCATGCTATAGTTTCCGCACACTGAAATCACGCGATTTGACCAAATGAAACTGATCGCTTCTCTTACCAGCCCCTATGTCCGCAAGATTCGTATCGTGCTGGCAGAAAAGAAGATCGATTGCGATCTGGTTCTCGACTCACCCTGGGTTGAGGGTAATCAGGTGGTGGCAGTCAATCCGTTGGGCAAGATTCCCGTCCTGGTGCTCGACGATGCAAGTACCCTCTACGATTCACGCGTCATCGCGGAGTATCTGGATACCGTCGCGCCGAACAGTTGCCTGATACCTGCGTCAGGCCGAGAAAGAATCAACGTGAAGCGCTGGGAGGCGCTGGCGGATGGCATCCTCGATGCGGCAGTCGCGGCCTTCCTGGAGTCGAAGCGGTCCGATGGCGAGCGCAGCCCGGCGTGGATTGAACGTCAGCGCGCCAAGGTCAATCAGGCCTTGAAGGTAATGTCCGATGACCTGGGGGAACTGCCTTGGTGTCATGGCAACAGTTTTTCGCTGGCGGATATTGCCGTAGGCTGTGCGTTGGGCTATGTTTCCTTTCGGCTCGGCGACATTCCGTGGAGCGAGCAGTATCCCAATCTCGCACAACTCTACGAAAAGCTCATGCAACGCCCTGCGTTTGCGGAAACCGTGCCGAAGGGCTAGCTTTCGTCCTTGCGCGCCCGGGGCTGGTGGGCCGTTCCGTCAAGGCGGGCAATCAATCGGGGCAACAGGTTTTTTTCAGCTTGATGGGTGAGTTCTGCCATCAGTTGATCAGCCAGACCGTCCGTGACCTTGAGTACGGCCTGCGGCAGTTCCTGATCGAGCCAGCGCGAAAGCTCCTCGCGCAGGGCGTCGAGATGCTGCTGCATGTGTGGCGGTGCGGTGGCATACGCTGCTTCGTGTTCCGTAACAATGTCCGTGAGAACCGGTAAGTCATCGTCGGGCGGCGGAGTTTGTTGGTCCTCCGACGGTGGACCTGCAACAAATACCCGAGTACGTCGAATTAGTGCGTCGGCTTTGCGCAAGACGTCATCTGTATTGTTGTTGTCAGCCAACTGTTAAATACCTCCCGAGATGTCGCGGTTTTCCAGTGGATAGCCACGTTCGCGATAAAAGCAGAAGCGCTCGCGGCCAGGCAGCCGATCCTCATCTTCGACGCTGATGATCTCGATCAGATGCTGGCACCGGCTGAAGCCGGGCGGGACTTCGTCCGACAGGTTTACCAGGCAGCAGTCGTGAGGGGGGGTGCCCAGTTCGGATGCAAGGATGATCGGCGTTTCTGCCGCCAATGAGTCTTTTGCGCGGCAGTGGGGTACAAAGCCGGTTGCGGGATGGGTCCACAGCAGGCGGTCCAACTGTTCGCCGAGCTCGCCAATCGGCACATAGACCAATACCTGCCTGCCTTCGCTGCCGGCGCGTCCGAGCCACGCGACAATTGCCTGAAGTCGGTCGCGTGCACCGTGAAAAAAACTTATCTTTGTCATCCGCGCTTGCGCTTGCCGACCGGTCTCCGGGCCCGACTCGCACGATCCATCAGGAAATGGGTGAGCAAGGATACCGGCCGCCCGGTCGCGCCCTTCTCCTTGCCGGACCGCCAGGCGGTGCCGGCGATGTCAAGGTGTGCCCAGCGGTACTTTTCGGCGAATCGGGCAAGGAAGCACGCCGCTGTGATGGTGCCGCCAGGGCGGCCACCGATATTTGCCATGTCGGCGAAGTTGCTTTTCAGTTGTTCCTGATAGTCGTCCCAAAGAGGTAGCTGCCAGGCGCGATCATAGGAATCCTGGCCGGCATCGAGCAGTTCTTTCGCCAGTCCTTCGTTGTTGGCAAGAACGCCGGTGGCCACGTGTCCCAAGGCGATTACGCAGGCTCCTGTCAGCGTGGCAATGTCAACCACGCAGTCCGGGTCGAAGCGCTCAACGTAAGTGAGTGCATCGCAAAGTATCAGTCGGCCTTCGGCATCGGTGTTGAGGATTTCGACGGTCTGGCCCGACATCGACGTAATGACGTCCCCCGGTTTTGTCGCCGCGCCACCCGGCATGTTTTCCGTTGACGGGATGACGCCGATTACGTTGAGAGGCAGCTTCATCAGCGCCGCCGCCTTGAGCGCACCGAACACGCTGGCGGCGCCGCACATGTCATACTTCATCTCGTCCATTTCGGGACCCGGCTTCAGTGAAATGCCGCCGGAATCGAAGGTGATCCCCTTGCCGACCAGTATGACTGGTTTTGCACCGGAGTTGCCCCCAGCATGACGCAGGACAATGAATTTTGGCGGTTCGTGCGATCCCCGAGCAACTGAGAGCAGGGTGTTCATGCCGAGTTTTTCCATGTCGGCACGGTCGAGAATATCGACGCCTAGGCCATGGGTCTTTGCCAGTTGCCTGGCCTGGTCGGCGAGATAGGTCGGCGTGCAGATGTTGCCCGGCAAATTGCCGAGATCCTTGGCGAGTTCCATTCCGGCAGCAATTGCTAGGCCTTCAGCAAGTGCTGTTTCAGCGCTGGATAACTCATTGCGGCGGGTGACGCAGAAAGTCAGTTTTCGCAACGGCCGTCGCACTTCTTCCTTCTTTGACTTGAGGCGGTCAAATCGGTAGAGGGTTTCCTGCACCACGAGTGCGGCTTGTCGAATCTTCCAGGCAACGTCGCGCTTCCTTACGTTGAGTTCCGTAAGATAGACCGTGCCGTCGAAGCCGCCGGTTTCATTGAGCTGACGAACCGCCACGCTTAGTGCGGCACGGTACTCCTTTTCGCGGAATTCCTTTTCCTTGCCAAGCCCCACCAGCAGGACACGGTCTGCTTCGACACCTGCCACATTGTGGAGCAACAAGCTGGTACCGGACTTGCCTTCCATGTCGCCGCGACGCAGGATGTCGCTGAGAAACTGGTGGGCTGCATTGTCGACAACCTCCGCGGCCGGCGACAGCTTTCGCGGTTCGAAGATGCCGACCACAACACAGGCGCTGCGTTGCTTTTCCGGGCTTCCACTTTTTATGCTAAATTCCAAAATCCTCTCCTCGGGGGCTGCAGGAAATTAAAGTAATTGTTCTGTTTTGGACCATTTCGCTTTCTGCCCCGATTATTCCCCAAGTTTTCACCAAAAGTCAAAGCCGATACTCCGCTCAACGATGATTTACCAGCGCGCTGCAATTCGGGAGTTCACCCAAACAGCGGCGGGGATTTTTGTCGCGCTCTTCGCGATTCTGGTGACCATCCAGCTGATTCGTCTGCTGGGCGACGCGGCAGGCGGGAAACTGGCCTCGGAAGCCGTTCTTGCTCTCCTCGGATTCCGTTCCATCGGCTATCTGCCGATATTGCTGTCATTGACGATCTTCGTTGCCGTCCTGATGACTTTGTCGCGCTGGTATCGGGATTCGGAAATGGTCGTCTGGTTGGCGTCAGGAATGCCACTGACCGCCTGGGTCAAGCCAGTGTTGAAGTTTGCGGCACTGCCCGTGATCGTGATAGCTGTACTTTCGCTGTATCTGAGCCCCTGGGCATCGCAGCAGAGCGAGGTTTACCGGCGGAACATGGATCCGCGCGACGATGTGGCGCGCGTGTCTCCCGGCGCATTCAATGAGTCGAAGGCGGCTGACCGCGTATTTTTTGTCGAGAGCATGCCGGACGACGATGGAAAGGTCAAAAACGTCTTCGTCAGTTCCATGCAGCAGGGGCGGCTGGGTGTGATGGCGACCGCGCAAGGACATACGGAAACCATGCCCAATGGTGACCGCTTTATCGTGCTTGAGCACGGGCGACGCTACGAGGGCACTGCCGGCACCGCGGCGTATCGGGTGATGGAGTTCGATCGTTATGCATTACGCATTGAGACCAAGGAGGCCCACGCTTTCGAGGATGCGGCGCGCAGCAAACCGCTGCCGGAACTCCTGCGAGATCCAACGCGGGTCAATCTGGCTGAGCTGACGTGGCGTATCGGGATTCCACTTGCGGCCCTGAATCTCGCGGTACTGGCGATACCTCTGGCCTTCGTCAATCCGCGTGCGGGGCGGACAAATAATTTCCTGATTGCTCTGCTTGTATATATGGTCTACAGCAACCTGCTCAGCATCAGTCACGCTTGGATAGCGAGGGGGCATTTGAGATTCGAGATCGGTGTTTGGGCTCTGCACTTCATCATGTTCCTGCTTCTGATTATTTTCTTATATCACCGGCAAAATCCGCTTGCATGGGGGAGGCTACGGTGGCGATGAAAATTTACGAGCGCCATCTGGCGCGCGAGATCTATGCAGCCACGGGTCTGGTGCTTCTGGCCTTCCTGATGCTGTTTGCCTTTTTTGATCTGATCTACCAGCTTGAGAGCGTAGGCAAGGGCGGCTATCAGATTCAGCATGCCATCGGTTACGTGATTCTGACCTTGCCCGGGCGCTTGTATGAGTTGTTCCCGATCGGCGTTCTGATCGGCAGCCTGTATGCGCTAACCGTACTCGCTCGCCACTCCGAAATTACGGTGTTGCGCGCGGCGGGGCTCTCCACTGGGGATTTCCTGCTTACGCTGACCAAGATCGGGCTGATGTTTTCCGCCTTGACCCTGTTGGTGGGCGAATTTGTTGCCCCGCCCGCCGAGCGGGCCGCCCAGCAACTCAGACTGAAGGCGATGGGGGCATTGGTGGCACAGGAGTTCCGCTCAGGTCTGTGGGTCAAAGACGAACGCTCCTTCGTCAATGTTCGCCAGGTGCGCCCTGATGCGTCTTTGAAGAACGTCAGCGTGTTCGAATTCGATGATCGATTTCAGTTGCTGTCGATTACTCAGGCTGAACGTGGCCGCTATATCGGCGTCGACACTTGGTCGCTGGTTGGAGTGGTCCGCACCGTATTTTCGGAAGATGCGGCACACGTGGAGAAGTATCCCGAAATGACCTGGAAGTCAGCTCTCAATCCGAATCTGCTGTCCGTGCTCATGGTGAGACCGGAACGCATGTCACTGGTGAACTTGTATCTCTTTATTCGCCACTTGAGCTCAAATCAACAAAAAACCGATCGCTACGACATCGCGATGTGGAAGAAATTGATCTATCCGTTGGCCGCGCTGGTGATGATGGCGCTGGCGTTGCCGTTTGCCTACATGCAGGACCGCATGGGCGCCGTCAGCATTCGCGTTTTTGCCGGGATTATGCTCGGCATCGGTTTCCATATGCTGAATGGGCTGTTTTCCAGTCTCGGCGTAATCAACAGCTGGCCGCCCTTCTTTTCCGCAATAACACCGAGCGCACTATTCTTGATTGCTGCTGCCGGTTTGATGTGGTGGGTTGAGCGACGCTGACCGCTCATTCAATCTCGCTTGAACACCAGGCAGGTGCCTGCCAAGCGGTCATGAAGGAATTGGCGGTCGCGATCGAAGAGTGCCCAGAGCAATCCCGCACCCAGGTAGACAAGGCTGGGCCAGGCAAGGACATAACGCAGCGCCAGACGCGCCAGCGAAGGCTCGGCGCCGTTCGGCGTAGACAGCTGGATCTTCCAAGTCTGCATCGCCAAGGTCTGTCCGCCATGATGCCAGTACCAGACAAAATAGGTGCCCAGCACAATGAAGACGTGGCTCAACAATGCCCATCCGGGCGACACGAGTCCGAATCCCATACCCAAGGCCATGTGCGGAAGCAAGAAAGTTACTGCCAGTACACCAAGCAGCAGCAGACTTTCGTACGCCATGCTGGCAAGACGACGGCGGAGATTAGGCAGTTCGTGTCTTGGAACTGCTGCCGGGTTTGACATGGCTGCCGGCTAGCGGGCTGTGCGTTGGTCGACGGGAGTAGTCGACGGTGGAACGCCCGATGCGGGTGGCGTGGCGCCAACTGCCGGCTTCGTCGGGGTGGGGCGCGGGGGTGGTTTTCGGGCTGCCTCGGCCTTGAGGCGGCTTTTCTCGCTCTCCGGAAGTTCGTTGTACTGTTCCCACTTGAGCTTCACGGCCTCCTTTCTCTCGGGTGGCGCCTTTTGCAGAGACTGATACTTCTCCCTTGCGCGCTTGCGCTCCTCCGGCGTGAGCTTGGCCCAATCGGTCATCCGCCTCTGCATGCGGGCCTGCTCGTCAGGGCTCAGGGAAGGATAGCGCTGGGCGATACCCAACCACTTCTTTCGGCTGAAGCCGTCCATCTTGTCCCATTCTCCAGCCAGCGGTGCTAGAGCGCGTTTCTGCTCCGCGTTCAGTTGAGTCCAGGAGGGTTGTGGAAGCGGGGGAGGATGGGCGGTTACTGCATGGCTTGGCTGAGAGGCCAGCCAAAGCGCTACTGCGAAGATGAGTCTGAAGCGCGCTCGAGCCATGCCTGGAAGCCTCGATCAAGATATGCGGAAGGGGGCAGTTCGTCGGCAAGGAGGGCACTGTCGATTTCCTCGTTTTCCTTGGCCTGCTCAAAAGCATTCCAGTAGTAGGTGCCCATGACACCGACACTCAGAGCCAAGACGGCAAGGAGGTTGCGGGCGGTGGGAAGAAATGCAAGTTCCACCGTCTGCCCGATTCCGGCGATACGTAGTCCGCGTACCGGCGCGCGTTGGCAATGCAGGGCGGCCTGTCGGGCGTCATGCAGGCGACGGGCGACCTTCCTGTCAAGGGAATCCACGCCCTGATTGAGAATCTGCCTTGCTTTGTAGCCGAATTCAATATCTTCGTTCATAGCTTTATGCCCTTTGCCCCGAGCGCCGCGGCCAGAGTGTGCGTCGCACGGGAACAGTGTGTCTTTACGCTTCCCTCCGAGCAACCCATCGCCGCCGCTGTTTCGGCAATATCCATCTCTTCCCAATAACGCATAAGGAAAGCTTCCCGTTGACGCGGTGGTAGCTTCTCGATCTCTTTTTCAATTACTCCAAGGAGTTGCGAACGCTCCAACTGTCGATGCGGTGTCTCCAAACCATCCGACTCGTACTCTGCCGCAATAGTTTCAAGTGGGTCATTATCCTCATCATCATTGGGGGAAAGGGATGAAAGTAATGTTGTCCACAAGTTTCGTACCTTCAATCGCCGGTAACTGTCGCGAATCGCGTTTTGCAGGATACGCTGAAACAGCATCGGCCACTCAGTTACTGGACGGTCACCATATTTTTCCGCGAGCCTCATCATGGCATCCTGAACGATGTCCAGTGCAGTTTCTTCGTTTCGAATGGCAAACATGGCCTGCTTGAAGGCCCGGCGTTCCACGCTGGCAAGGAAATTTGAAAGTTCGACTCGAGTACTCAGGGAACACTCCTGCCAGTTTCCAGCAGTTTCTCATAGTTAAAAACAGACTTTAAATCTTGACCATTCGCTGGCGAGTCAGTAAGGTTATACGTTTCACTCAAAAAGTGTAACAGGTGTATCCAATGCAGCTAACCGGCGCAGAAATTGTAATCAGGTGCTTGCAGGAGGAAAAGGTCGAATACGTATTCGGCTATCCCGGCGGGTCGGTGCTTTATATTTACGACGAACTTTTCAAGCAGGACAAGTTCAAGCATGTCCTGGTTCGTCATGAGCAGGCTGCCGTGCACGCAGCGGATGCCTACTCACGGTCTTCGAACAAGATCGGTGTTTGTCTGGTGACCTCGGGGCCTGGTGTGACCAATGCGGTCACGGGCATCGCCACGGCACACATGGACTCTGTGCCGCTGGTGATCATCAGCGGTCAGGTGCCGACGGGGTATATCGGCCAGGACGCCTTTCAGGAATGCGACACCGTGGGAATTACGCGGCCCTGCGTCAAGCACAATTTTCTGGTCAAGGATGTCAGGGACTTGGCGATAACCTTGAAAAAGGCTTTCTATATCGCCAAGACAGGTCGTCCCGGTCCGGTTCTGGTTGACATTCCGAAAGACATCACCAACCAGAAGTGCGAATTCGACTACCCGAAAACGATTGCCATGCGGTCCTACAACCCGGTGGGCAAGGGGCATAGCGGACAAATCAAGAAGGCAGTGCAGATGCTGCTGGAGGCCAAGCGACCGATGATCTACGCCGGAGGCGGAGTGATCCTCTCCGATGCCTCGGAAAAACTGGCCAAGCTGGCGCGCAAGCTGGGATATCCGGTAACCAATACCCTTATGGGATTAGGTGGTTATCCAGCAACCGACAAGCAATGGCTGGGCATGCTGGGCATGCATGGCACCTATGAGGCCAACATGGCCATGCAAAATTGCGATGTACTGATCGCCGTCGGTGCGCGCTTCGACGACCGCGTGATCGGCAATCCGGCCCATTTTGCAGAGATTCCACGCAAGATCATTCATATCGACATCGATCCATCCTCGATTGCAAAACGGGTCAAGGTCGATGTCCCTATCGTCGGCAATTTGCCGGATGTGCTTGACGAACTGCACAAACTTCTCGAAGCATCGACAGGTGTACCCGAGCAGAAGACGTTGGCTGCATGGTGGAAGCAGATTGACGAATGGCGCGGCAAGAAGTCGCTCAAGTACAAGCAGGGCAAAGAAATCATCATGCCCCAGTACGTCGTGGAGAAGCTCTACGAGGTTACCGGCGGAGATGCCTTCATTACCTCGGATGTAGGTCAGCACCAGATGTGGGCCGCGCAATACTACAAGTTCGACAAACCGCGACGCTGGATCAACTCCGGTGGTCTGGGGACCATGGGCGTCGGCCTGCCTTACGCGATGGGCGTACGTTTTGCCAATCCGAAAGCCACCGTGGCGTGCGTTACTGGAGAGGCCTCGATCCAGATGAACATTCAGGAATTGTCGACCGCCAAGCAGTTTCGCCTGCCGATAAAGATAATCAATCTGAATAATCGCTATCTCGGCATGGTGCGCCAGTGGCAACAGATGTTCCACGGCAATCGCTACGCCGAGTCGTACGTCGATGCGTTGCCGGACTTTGTCAAGCTGGCCGAGTCGTACGGACACGTCGGGATGAAGATTGAGCGTCCGGCGGACGTTGAGCCGGCCTTGCGCGAGGCCTTTACCAAACACAAGAATGACCTTGTCTTCATGGACTTTCTCACTGATCAGACGGCCAATGTGTATCCAATGGTTGCAGCCGGCAAGGGCTTGTCGGAAATGATTCTGGCCGAGGAACTGTAAGCATGCGCCACATAATTTCAATTCTGATAGAAAATGAGGCGGGTGCACTTTCCCGCGTCTCCGGACTGTTTTCTGCTCGCGCCTTCAATATCGAGTCACTGACGGTAGCGCCGACTGAAGATGCCTCGCTGTCGCGCATGACCATCGTCAGCACAGGTTCCGATGAGGTCATCGAACAGATCACCAAACAACTTAACAAGTTGATCGATGTCGTCAAGGTAGTGGATCTGTCGGAAGCGGCTCATATAGAACGCGAACTGATGCTGGTAAAGGTGCGTGCCGCCGGCAAAGATCGCGAAGAAATGAAACGTATCGCCGATATCTTCCGTGGTCGCATCATCGACGTCACCGATTCGACCTACGTCATCGAACTGACAGGTAATGGTTCAAAGCTGGATGCCTTTCTCGACGCCATCGATCGTTCTCTGATTCTCGAAACCGTGCGCACGGGTGTGTCCGGTATCGGTCGCGGTGATCGAATTCTCAAAGTCTGAACTCTGAAACAAAGGAAACCCAATGAAAGTCTATTACGACAAGGATGCGGATCTCTCCCTCATCAAGGGTAAAAAGGTCACGATCGTAGGTTACGGATCGCAAGGTCATGCGCATGCACAGAACCTGAAGGATTCTGGCGTAAAGGTGACAGTGGGCCTGCGCAAGGGCGGATCCTCATGGGAAAAGGCCAAGAAAGCCGGTCTCAAGGTCGAAGAGGTTGCCAAGGCCGTGAAGGATGCCGACGTCGTGATGATGTTGTTGCCGGACGAGACGATCCCTGCGGTTTATCACAGTGATGTCGAAGCCAACATGAAGAAGGGTGCTGCGCTGGCTTTCGCCCATGGATTCAATGTTCACTACAACCAGGTAGTTCCCCGTGCTGATGTAGACGTGATCATGATTGCTCCGAAAGGTCCCGGCCATACAGTGCGTTCCGAATATCTGCGCGGCGGCGGCGTGCCCTCATTGATCGCTATTCATCAGGACAAGTCTGGCAAGGCCAAAGATATTGCTTTGTCCTATGCGGCCGCGAACGGCGGCACCAAGGGCGGAGTGATCGAGACCAACTTCCGTGAGGAGACCGAGACTGATTTGTTCGGCGAGCAAGCGGTGCTTTGTGGCGGTCTGGTTGAATTGATCAAGGCTGGCTACGAGACGTTGACAGAAGCAGGCTATGCGCCGGAGATGGCATATTTCGAGTGTCTGCACGAGGTAAAGCTTATCGTCGATCTGATTTTCGAAGGCGGCATTGCCAACATGAACTACTCGATTTCGAACAACGCGGAGTACGGCGAATATGTCACTGGTCCAAAGGTCATCGGTCCGGAAGCTCGCGCCGCTATGAAGGACGCCCTGAAGGCGATACAGGAAGGTGAATATGCCAAGAAGTTCATCCTTGAAGGTCGCACCAACTATCCGGAGATGACAGCTCGTCGGCGCTTGACCGCGGCGCACCCGATCGAACAGGTTGGCGAGCAGTTGCGTGCAATGATGCCGTGGATCAAGAAGAACAAACTGGTCGATCAATCCAAGAACTGATTTCAAGGCAAGTCTTGGCAAAGGCATGGCAGCGCTGTGCTTTTGCAGGCTTCGGCTTCGTCACGCGAACGTGCAAATGGCCGCAATAGCCAGGGCGGCCTTGACATTTGCCGCTGAAAATTCCTGAGCCGTTAGAATACGAACTGTTTCCCACTTCGTCTGGACCATGCCGCCAATCCCACCTCGCAAGGCGTTGATGAATTCCGAACTGCGTCGGCGCGGCATCTATGTGCTGCCCAACCTGCTGACGACGGCAGGTCTGTTCGCTGGTTTTTACGCCATAGTCCAAGCCATGACCGGACGCTTCGAGCATGCTGCGGTGGCGATTTTCATGGCCATGGTGTTCGACGGGCTCGATGGCCGTGTGGCCCGCATGACCCGTACACAGAGTGCCTTCGGAGCAGAGTACGACTCACTTTCCGACATGGTGTCCTTCGGTGCGGCTCCGGCACTGATTGCATTCGAGTGGGCGATGAAGGGCATGGGCAAATGGGGCTGGATAGCCGCATTTGTGTATTGCGCCGGAGCAGCGTTGCGCCTGGCTCGCTTCAATACCAATATTGAAATAGTGGATAAGCGTTATTTTCAGGGACTTCCGAGTCCGGCGGCGGCCGCTCTGGTAGCCGGCTTCGTCTGGATCATTAATGACCTTAATATTCCCGGGGAAGATGTACGCTGGTATGCGTTTGCACTGACGCTTTTTGCGGGAATCACCATGGTAAGCACTTTGCGCTACTGGAGCGGCAAGGACATCAATATGCGCCGCAGCGTGCCGTTCATGGTTCTTCCCGCGATCGTTCTGGGTTATGTGCTGGTATCGTCGTATCCCCCCGGGGTTTTGTTCGCCTTGTTCCTCGCTTATGCACTGTCTGGCTATGTGATGGCGGTTTGGACTTGGCACAGCAAGCGAAAGAGTAGCTTCAGTGACAGCGGTGGCTAAAATCGGCAGGTAAAATCTGTTGCACGCCGGAAATAAAATCTTTATAGTCTTCAATATGGCTTCGACGTTTATTTTCGCCTCACTGTTTCTTGCCCTTTCAGGCGCGCTGGTTGCGCGCCTGCCGCTGCGCGCGAAGCTGCTTCCGCTGCTGCGCCGCGCGCGCTAATACACCCCCTCCCACACAATCCGGTTGTTCATAGTGCCCGCTTCGCGAGAGGCGGTATTTTCCATTTTCTGCTTTTAGCTATAGGCGTTGAGCTTGATATCGACAAAGCCGGTGTCAGCTTCCATTGAAAGCTTGTTTTCCCAGGAGAAAACCATGTCCAAGGAACATTTGATCATTTTTGACACCACCTTGCGCGATGGCGAACAAAGCCCCGGAGCCTCCATGACAAAGGAGGAAAAGCTGCGAATTGCCCGTCAGCTTGAGCGTATGCGCGTGGATGTCATCGAAGCAGGCTTCCCGGCTGCATCGAACGGCGATTTCGATGCGGTCAGGGCGGTCGCCGAAGCGATCAAGGATTCGACGGTGGCCGGGCTCTGCCGCGCTTTCGACAAGGACATTTCGCGTGCGCTGGAAGCCGTCAAGCCGGCGAAGTCTGGACGCATACACACCTTCATCGCGACCAGCCCGATCCACATGGAGAAAAAGCTTCGTATGTCCCCGGACGATGTACTTGTTGCGGCCCAGCATGCGGTGCGTTTTGCGCGTAACGGTATCGACGATGTTGAATTTTCCTGTGAGGATGCGGGGCGTTCCGATCTGGATTTTCTGTGCCGAATCATCGAGGCGGTGATCAAGGAAGGCGCTTCCACCATCAATATTCCGGACACGGTTGGTTACAACGTGCCGGAACAGTATGCAGAACGAATTCGGCAATTGCGCGCACGTATTCCCAATTCCGACAAGGTGATCTGGTCGGTGCATTGCCACAATGACCTGGGACTGGCCGTGGCCAACAGTCTCGCCGCCGTGATGGCAGGCGCGCGCCAGGTGGAATGCACCGTCAATGGTCTTGGCGAGCGCGCTGGAAATGCCGCGCTGGAGGAAATCGTCATGGCTGTGCATACAAGGCAGGATGTGTTTCCCTGCGTCACCCGCATCGATACCACGCAGATCGTCGCGGCGTCCAAGATGGTGTCCAGTATCACCGGGTTCCCGGTACAGCCCAACAAGGCGATAGTAGGCGCCAATGCGTTTGCCCATGAGTCCGGCATCCATCAGGACGGTGTGCTGAAACACCGCGAAACCTACGAGATCATGCGCGCCGAAGACGTGGGTTGGAACGCCAACAAGCTGGTGCTAGGCAAACATTCCGGACGCACGGCATTCAAGGCCCGGTTGAAGGAACTCGGCATTGAAGTCGAAAGCGAGCAGGTGCTGAATGTGGCTTTCACCCATTTCAAGGAACTGGCCGACAAGAAGCACGAGATTTTTGACGAGGACTTGCATGCCCTGATGAGTGACGAAATGGTTCTGACCGACGATGAGCACTACAAGCTCGTGTCGTCCATGTTCCACTCGGAAACCGGCGAGGCGCCGCAGGCCCGGGTGACGCTCTCGGCAGGGGGGGCCGAACAGCACGCCGAATCGAGCGGCAGCGGCCCTGTTGATGCAACCTTCAAAGCTATTGAAAGCGTCGCCGCAAGCGGTTCCGAACTATTGCTCTATTCGGTAAATGCCATTACTACCGGTACCGATGCACAGGGGGAAGTGACGGTGCGCCTGGCGAAAGACGGTCGGATCGTGAACGGTCAGGGTGCCGATACGGATATCGTGGTCGCGTCCGCCAAGGCTTATCTCAACGCGCTCAACAAATTGTGCTCCGGCCAGGAGAAACTCAATCCGCAGATTTGAGCGCTCTGGATGGAGCGGTGATGCGGGCATGGCCGAGGCAACCAACGAACAGCAGCGTCGCCAGGATAGTCTCGGTCACAGCCAGCACTTGGCTTGCGCCTTGATCGGAGACCGCGCGCACCAGGCCTTCGGCGACATAGGCCAGGGAAAGCATTGACATCCATTGATGGGTGTAGCGTTTGCCGCGCAAGATGCCGAATAGGGGCAATAGCAGCGGCAGGGCTTTCAGCGCCAGCATCGAGCCGCCGGGACGCAGCGGAGCAAGCCAGAGTTCCCAGGCAAGGCAGAGAAACAGCAAGCCGATCAGGCTGATCGACGCCAGTCGGTTGAACCAGAGATTCATGACACGAGTTTTTTGGCGGTTTCGGCCAGGCGGCGCCCGAGGGCGACGGCGAGCAGCTTTTCATGTTCGGTGGCAGTCGTATTGCCATCGCTGCCGCTGACGTGACTCGCGCCGTAAGGTGTCCCGCCTTCGCGCGTCTCGGACAGCGCTCCTTCGGTGTAGGGAATACCGAGAATGATCATGCCGTGATGCAGGAGTGGCAGCATCATCGACAGCAAGGTCGATTCCTGGCCGCCGTGCATCGAGGCTGTAGATGTAAATACCGCTGCAGGCTTGCCCGCCAGGGCTCCTGTTAGCCACAGGCCGCTGGTGGAGTCGAGGAAATACTTCAGTGGTGCGGCCATGTTGCCAAAGCGGGTCGGGCTACCCAAGGCAAGACCAATGCATTCTTCGAGATCGACGGCTTCGACATAGGGCGCGCCTGAATCCGGAACCGCTGCGTCGGTTGCCTCGCAGACCGCCGATACTCGTGGCACGGTGCGCAGGCGCGCGGCGACGCCGGACGTCTGCTCGATGCCATGGGCAATGTGGCGTGCCAGGTCGCGTACCGAACCGTGATGGCTGTAGTAAAGAACGAGAATTTCATGGGTGTTGCTTGCCATCTTCATCGTCCTGCCTCCGTTAGAATTCAATTATATGTGGCTCCTGGCACCCATTCGGTTGGTCTTGCGCACCGCGCGCCGTTTTCATGGCGAACATTGTGTGCAAACCGCAGCAGCACTTTCCTTTGCTACCTTGATTGGCCTGGTACCCATGATTGCAATCGCGGTTGCGCTCCTTTCATTCTTGCCAGTTGGCGTTGGCCTTGGTTCAGCGTTGCAGAAATTTCTACTGGCCAATCTGTTGCCTGACAAGGCAGGCATCATCATCGCAAAATATATAGGCCAGTTTGCATCGCGCGCCGGCCAGGTGACCGTTTTTGGTATCGTGGTACTTGGGGCGACGGCCCTGATTCAGATGCTCACCATCGAGCGCGCCTTCAATCATATTTGGCATGTCAAGTCCCATCGCCCGCTGTTGCGGCGTATCGCGATGCACGGACTCGCGCTGCTGCTCGGGCCGCTGGCATTTGGCGCCAGTCTCGCAGCGATCTCGTTTGTCACCAGCATCTCGCTTGGTTTTATTGACCAACCAGCTTGGGTGAATAAAATTGTGCTGCGGGGTCTGATGCCCTTTGCCTTCATGTCAGCCCTGTTTGGCCTGCTTTATTGGGCGGTGCCCAACAAGCCGGTCAAGGCTTGGCATGCTGCCTTTGGCGGAGCATTTGCGGCATTGGGCTTCGCCGGCCTGCAGGAGCTGTTCACGCTCTATCTTGCTGCTGGATTTACCGTGAATTCAGTGGTCTATGGTGCCTTTTCCGCGATCCCCGTATTTCTGATCTGGCTTTACGCATCATGGAGCGTGATTCTGATTGGCGCACTGGTCGTCGCCGAGTTGCCGCGAGCCGCGCACGCCTAACTGGGCGTGGGATTGCGAATAAACTCGAAAACCTCGATGCTGGACGTTTCGACGAGACTCCGGTGCGGCATGCATTCGACGACCTGCAAGTGGTCGCCATGCTCCTGCAGCAACGTGAACGGGCGGACGTTGTGATTGCCGCGCCTGGTCAGAATCGCTTCACTGCGTTTTAGGTTCGGCAGGGGCGGAAGCAGCAGTGCCGGGATTGGCGGCTCCGAGGTGCGGTTGGTCAAGGTTTGTATCCGTACCGGCTTTGCCGAAGGGGCAATGACTTCCAGGCCCATTTCAACATGGCTGCTGCTCTGGCTGCGGGCCCATCGCACCAGACAGATCTGCCAGCCGGCGCCGTCGCCGGTGCGAAGACCCACGGCACAACCAGCCACAATTCCGCTGACTTCGCCGATGACATGTACGATTGCGTAGCCTGACGGGCCTTCGTTGCGAATTGTCCAATCACTGTAGGTAAGTTCGCAGCTACTGGATTGGGGCTCATTTGTCGGGTCGCTTACCAACGCTGCCCACAAGCTGCTCAATTGGGTACAGACGTTGACGCTCAGGGACTGAGTTCGGCGACTGAAGTTGCGCCGCCGTGGTGCGGTCCAGCATCGACGCGCCCTTTCGAGCGCGTTGCGGTAGTCGGCACCAGCGGCTTGACATGGCAAACCGAGCGACGACGGTGGCACGCCGTCATTCAAGTGATCCAGATGCCGCGCAGCCACTTCGGCAAGCTCGCCGAAACGAAAATACAGGCAGGATTCACCCTCGGGCATGAGGCGCAGCAGGGCTACGGGCGGTTGATCAAGACGGGCATCGAGCCAGAACCAGTCGCCAGATCCCTCCGGACGAATCATGTCAATTCGGGTGGCTGCAGCATGAGTCTCGAGATAATCGCCAAGAAAAGCGATTTCGCGCGGTGTCAGGCCCTCGGGTTGAGCTGCGGTGAGGGCCAGCATGGCCTTGAAAAGAGTATCGATTGCGCTTATTTCGGCCGGCAGGGTGGCCGTCGGATCGACCGACTCATGGGCAGCATGATAGAGCGCTTGCGCGTTGCGCCAAAAGTTCATGGGTGTGGGAATCGCGATAAGCAAGGTGGCGACGAATTGCCGCGACAGGTTGATCATTCCCTGCAGACAAATCTGGGGACGGCTGCGGCGTACCCGGGCAAGTTCCTGAGTATCGGCATCCCCGGCGACCTTCAGCCAGGTTTCACCCATTTCCGCACGCAGACCAATCAAGCCCTGGGCAACTGAGCCAAGGTGAGTTGGCAAAGGTAGTTTGACGTCGAGCAACAGGGGGATAAGCGCCCCATCAATTCGATCAGCACGCTGCTGGAGCAGTTCGTCGATCTTTAGGCGATGCAATACCGGAAGTCCCAGCGAGGCAATTGACGCAATGTGTTTGCGCAGGGGCACCAGATCGAGCAGTGGATCGTCCTGCTGTGGCGCGGCGAGCCACTCCAGCGCCTGCTGTAGTTCGATGGGCGGCGGAGGTATTGTCTTGCTGCGCATAATAAGCGGAACTACCGAGGATGAAATACGATTCTAGTAGAATCCCTAGCCGTTTTCATTTGTTTGGGTTATGAGGAGTTCGCGATGACCGGCTTGCTATCAGCCAAACCCATCGATCCGCAGGATCGATTGATCGTCGCCCTTGATCTTCCGGACGTCGAGGCGGCGCGGGCGCTCGTAATCGAACTTGGCGAGGCGGTGGTTTTTTACAAGATCGGGCTGGAACTGTTCATGACCGGTGGTTATTTCGATCTGCTGCACTGGCTGGTCGGGCAAGGCAAAAAGGTATTTGTCGACCTGAAGTTCTTCGATGTGCCAGAAACGGTGCGTTCGGCCGTGAGAGTCCTGGCCGGTAGCGGGGCGACCTTTGCCACCATTCATGGCAATCAGGCCATCATGGAAGCAGCGGTCAAGGACAAGGAAAATCTGAAAATTTTGGCCGTGACCGTGCTGACAAGTCTGGATCGCGGCGACCTGGATGATCTCGGATTCGCCTGTGATGTGGACAAGCTTGTGCTCTCGCGCGCGCGCCGGGCGCTGGCGGCGGGGGTCGACGGCATTGTCTCGTCGGGACTGGAGGCGCCCATGATCCGGCACGAATTGGGTGACAAGCTGATGGTGGTTACTCCCGGTATTCGCCCGGTCGAGAACAAGCCAGTCGATGACCAGAAGCGTACCGTCGATGTCGCCCAGGCTTTCAGGAACGGTGCCGACTACATCGTCGTCGGTCGGCCGATCCGCCAGGCAGCGAATCCACGCCAGGCGGCGATCGGAATACAGCAGACGATCCGCGAGGTGTTTTCCTTCGCCGGAGGATAAACCGCAGGTCGGCTGAAAGAGCCAAAACAGCCAAAAGTTGTAGGCTGCGCCTTGTTTTGTCCGGGTTTTTGAAATAAAATCACCGGCTTTCCCGCTTTCCAAGAGAACACCATGGTTGTTATTCGTCTCGCCCGCAGCGGCGCCAAGAAGCGTCCGTTCTTTCATATGGTGGTCGCCGATTCGCGCAATCGCCGCGATGGCCGCTTCATCGAACGCATCGGTTACTACAATCCAGTCGCCGCCGACAACGAAAAAGGCTTGGTGGTTAACACCGAGCGCCTTGCGTACTGGCAGGGGCATGGCGCGCAACTGTCGCCGACTGCCGCACGCCTGGTCAAACTCGCCGCGGCACCACAGGCTGCCTAGTCGGCATGATTGTATTGGGGCGCATTGTCGCCCCGTTTGGAGTACATGGCTGGTTGCGGGTCCATCCGTTCGGTGATGACCCCGAGGCATGGCGGAAGATGCCGCAGTGGTGGCTTTCCGCAGATGCCGATGCTCCGGCCGCAAGTTGGAAGGCGTATGGTCTCGAGGCGGTCAGGCTGCACGGCGATGGCATCGTGGCAAAGCTTGCAGGCATCGATGACCGGGATGCATCGGAAACACTGGGCAGTTGCTACTTCGGCGCACCACGGGAAGCCCTGCCGCCACCGGCGCAGGACGAGTACTACTGGGCCGACCTGATCGGCTTGGCTGTGGTGAATATGCAGGACCAGCCCTTGGGCCGGGTCAAGTCTTTGATCGAGACGGGCGCGAATCAGGTACTGGTGGTAGCCGACGGCGAGCGAGAGCGATTGTTGCCGTTCGTTGAACATGTGGTAAGGAAGGTGGATGTTCCGGGAGGAATCATTCGCGTGGATTGGGGTTGTGACTGGTGAGCCTGCGTTTCGATGTCGTTACGCTGTTCCCCGAGATGTTCGCAGCGCTCACGGCCTCGGGCATTACCCGGCGCGCGCTGGAGCGGGGACTGTGGCGGATCGAATGCTGGAACCCGCGGCAATGGACGCAGGATGTGCATCGAACGGTGGATGACCGGCCTTATGGCGGCGGCCCCGGCATGGTGATGATGGCATCGCCGCTGGAGCAGGCCATTTTGGCGGCAAAAGTCGGCGCTGGCGGAACGGCGAAAGTGATTTATCTTTCGCCGCAGGGTGCGCGGATCGATCAGCACCGTGTGGCGGAACTGGCGGCAAGCAACGGGGCCATTCTGCTTTGCGGTCGCTATGAAGGTATTGACGAGCGATTGGTAGAGCGCTGCGTGGATGAGGAACTGTCGCTTGGCGATTTTGTGCTTTCCGGCGGCGAACTGGCGGCGATGGCATTGATGGATGCCTGTATCAGGCAATTGCCTGGTGCGCTGAATGACGGCGCGTCGGCAGTGGAGGATTCATTTGCCGCTGGTTTGCTTGACTGTCCGCATTACACGCGGCCTGAAGTGTATGAAGGATGTGAGGTGCCGGATGTGCTGTTGTCCGGCAACCACGAAAGAATCCGGCGCTGGCGCCTGAAACAGGCGCTGGGACGGACGTGGCAAAGACGCCCGGATCTGCTTGAGACGAGGGTGTTGAGTAGTGAAGAGGCCGACCTGCTTGCTGAGTTCAAGCGGGAAGGCCATTAGAAACCGCGCGCATCAGGATAGCGAGGCAATCCTGCTCTGGCGCAAGGTTGGCGGGTGTTTCCGCAACCATAAATGATGGAGTGAAGCAATGAACCTGATCCAGCAACTTGAAACCGAAGAAATCGAGCGTATCGGCAAGAAAATACCGGCATTCGCGCCCGGAGACACCGTGATTGTCAATGTGAATGTGGTCGAAGGCGATCGCAAGCGCGTTCAGGCATTCGAGGGTGTGGTCATCTCGAAGCGCAATCGTGGTCTCAATTCGAACTTCATCGTGCGCAAGATTTCGTCCGGCGAAGGCGTTGAGCGCACCTTCCAGACCTATTCGCCGCTGATCGCCAGCATCGAGCTCAAGCGTCGCGGTGATGTCCGTCGCGCAAAACTGTATTACCTGCGCGATCGTTCCGGCAAGTCGGCACGCATCAAGGAGAAACTTACGCGGAAGGCCTGACCGGGCACTGCACAAGTACAACGGGCCGCCGGAAGAAATTCCGGCGGCCCGTTTTGCCTGGTTCGGCCAGACTCAGTAGCGCTTCTTGTTGTTTTCGATCAGCGCGTAGGCCGAGTGGTTGTGGATGGATTCGAAGTTCTCGCTCTCGACCACATAGGCATCGATTCGCGGATCGGCATTTAGCGCACCGGCCACATCGCGAACCAGGTCTTCGACGAACTTGGGATTGTCGTAAGCCCGTTCGGTCACGTATTTCTCGTCCGGGCGCTTAAGCAGTCCGTAGAGCTCGCATGACGCTTGGCTTTCCGCCATGCGGACGATGTCCTCGATCCATACCAGCTGGTTGGTGGTGGCGGTGATCGTGACATGCGACCGCTGGTTGTGCGCGCCGCGCTCTGAAATTTTCTTCGAGCAGGGGCACAGGCTGGTCACCGGCACCACGACCTTGATGGTTTGCCGGTAACGGCCGCCTTCGACAATTTCGCCGATGAAGGTCACGTCGTAATCCATCAGGCTTTTGACACCGGATATGGGCGCCACCTTGTTGATGAAATACGGGAAGCTCATCTCGAGGTGACCAGTCGCCGCCTCGAGGCGTGTGACCATTTCGCGCAGCATCGTTTCGAAGCTCTCAACTGATATTTCCTCTTCGTGTGAGTTGAGGATTTCGACAAAGCGCGACATGTGGGTGCCCTTGAAATTATGGGGCAGGCCGACATACATGTTGAAGTTGGCGATCGTGTGGCGCACACCTCCGCTCTTGTCCAATACCTTGAACGGATGACGAATGTCCTTGATGCCAACCTTGTTAATCGGCAACTGGCGCGAATCCGGGCTGTTTTGAACGTCCGGAATGACGGATTTCTTGGGTGGGGCCATGGGATTCCTGGAATTCATGATGCTTCCGTTGGTGGTTCGGACTGTGAATGGAAACTATATCATTATCCGACGAAAATGCTCAACTATTAACGGCCTGTGGCAAGCCGCACAGTAACACTTTGCACGATGCCGGCGTCGTCAAGTCCGGCTTCTGCCAGCAGCAGAGCGGAATCGCCGTGATCGATGAATCTGTCAGGTAGGCCGAGGCGCAGCAACCGGGCACACAGACCGTATTCTTCCAGCGCGCGCGCAACCTCAGCGCCTGCGCCGCCGATCAGAGCATTTTCTTCGATCGTAACCAGCAGGTCGTGACTATTCGCCAGTTGCTCAACCAATTCCGCGTCGAGCGGCTTGACGAAACGCATGTTGGCAACCGTTGCGTCGAGTGTTTCGGCTGCCTTCAGCGCTGGCGCCAACATCGTGCCGAACGCCAGGAGGGCGACTCGCTTGCCCTGTCTCAAAATTTGGCCACGGCCGATCGCCAAGGTTTCGAGTCCAGGCTCGACGACTGCTCCCGGTCCGCTGCCGCGCGGGTAGCGTACAGCACTCGGGCCGTCGATGGTCAGGGCGGTCGAGAGCATCTTGCGGCATTCGTTCTCGTCGCTCGGCGTCATCACCACCATGTTCGGGATGCAGGTGAGGTAGGAAAGATCGAAGGCACCGTTGTGTGTCGCCCCATCGGCGCCGACCAGGCCGCCGCGGTCGATGGCGAACATCACAGGCAAATTCTGCAGGGCGATATCGTGAATCAGCTGGTCATAGGCGCGCTGAAGAAACGTCGAGTAGATGGCGACTACCGGTCTCATGCCGTCGCAGGCGAGACCGCCGGCAAAGGTCACGGCGTGCTGCTCGGCGATGCCGACATCGAAAAAGCGCTGCGGATATTCCTGCGCGAAACGCACCATGCCGGAACCCTCGCGCATGGCGGGAGTGATGCCGATGCCGCGCGAGTCGGCCAGAGCCTGGTCGCAGAGCCAGTCGCCGAATACCTGGGTGTAGGTCAGGCGGCCGGGCCCTTTGGCTTGCTCGATGCCGTTGGCCGCGTCAAACTTTCCCACGCCGTGATAAAGGATCGGATCCGCTTCGGCAAGTTTGTAGCCCTGCCCCTTGCGGGTGATGACATGCAGGAATTGCGGGCCTTTCAGCCGGCGCAGGTTCTGCAGCGTCGGGATCAATGCGTCTAGGTCATGGCCATCGATGGGGCCAATGTAGTTGAAGCCCAGTTCCTCGAACAGGGTACCCGGAGAGATCATGCCCTTGACGTGTTCCTCGACCCTGTTGGCGAACTCCAGCACATTGGGCAGCGAGGCCAGCACCTTTTCCCCGGCGCGCCGGGCGGCATTGAAGGTGCCTCCCGACAGCAGCCGAGCCAGGTACTTGTTGAGCGCACCGACCGGTGGCGAGATCGACATGTCGTTGTCGTTGAGGATGACTAGCAGGTTGGCGTCGATCACGCCTGCGTTGTTGAGGGCCTCGAAGGCCTGTCCGGCCGACATGGCGCCGTCGCCGATGATGGCGACGACGCGGCGTTCCTCGCCCTTGTTGCGCGCGGCGACGGCCATGCCCAGCGCGGCGGAGATCGAGGTGGACGAGTGGCCGACGCCGAAGGTGTCGTATTCGCTCTCGCAGCGGCGCGGGAAGCCCGAAACGCCGCCCTTCATGCGCAATCGTTCCATGCCGGCGCGGCGGCCGGTCAGCGCCTTGTGCGGATAGGTCTGGTGCCCGACGTCCCACACCAGGCGGTCCGCGGGCGTATCGAACACATAGTGCAGCGCCACGGTCAGTTCGACGGTGCCGAGATTGGAGGACAGGTGCCCCCCGGTCTTCGAGACCGAATCGAGCAGGAAGGCCCGCAGTTCGTCGGCTACCTGTGGAAGTTGATCGCGCTGCAGCGCGCGCAGGTCGGCAGGAG
>VEPA01000113.1 GCA_012026675.1 Betaproteobacteria bacterium
CTGCACGATTTCATAACTGGCGCGGCTGGTCATGAGGACGAAACCGCCATCGAAGTCCTTGCGCTGCGAGGCCAGGGCGCCGATCAGTTTGTCCAGCGCATTGTGGCGACCGACATCCTCGCGCACGAGTTCGATGCCACCGTCGAAATTGCACCAGGCGGCGGCATGCACCGCGCCGGTCAGATGAAAAAGCTGTTGCGCTACATGCAGCTCTTCCGTGGCGCGCAACAGGGCACCGCGACTCAAGGCAGCGGACGACTGCACGGTGACGGCGCGCCGGGCCAGTTGGTCGAGGCTCTCGGTGCCGCACAGGCCGCAACCGGTGCGGCCGGCCAGGGTCCGCCGATGCGCCTTGCGCGCATGGGCGCGCTCGGCGCAAAGCTGCATATGGACTTCGATGCCGTTGGCGCGCTCGATGATTTCCATGTCGTAAATTTCAGCGGAACGACCGACGACGCATTCGCTCAGGCTGAAGCCCAGGGCAAAGTCCTCAAGGTCAATCGGTGTGGCCAGCATCACCGCATGGGAAATGCCGTTATAGACCAGCGCCACCGGCACTTCCTCGGCCACGGTCTCGTCACAAAGCGTGGCAACGCTGCCGGCCCAGCGCTGCGCGCAGTAGCTGTTATGCGCCTCGATGCCGACAATCGCCTCTTGTTGCATGGTCCGCCTCGCCCGCCAATGCAGGGATGGATTTACCCCTGCTTCAATTACGATACACTTGATAGTCTCACGATGCAAGTATTTTGTATCACATTAGAATTACCTTATGCTGCAAACGGGATAGCGATCCATCAAATACAATGCACCGGCCTGCGCGGGCATCCCGCCTTGTGCTTGCCGCCGAGCGCCGCCGATGGCGCGAATGGGAACAATGTGAAGAGCCGACATATCAGCCAGTGGATCAAGGATTTCCTCGATCAGCACCCGACCCGAGCCAATTCGCTGATCATCACGATTTATGGCGACTTCATCGCCCCGCATGGCGGCACGGTCTGGCTCGGCAGCTTCATCCGCCTGGTGCAGCCGCTCGGCCTCAACGAGCGCATGGTACGCACCAGCGTCTATCGCCTGTCGCAGGAAAAGTGGCTGGTTTCGGAACAGCTCGGACGCAAGAGCTTCTACAGCCTGACCACCTCGGGCCGGCGCCGCTTCGAGCACGCCTATCGCCGCATCTACTTCGCCCCGCAGGACACCTGGAGCGGCGAATGGCAGCTGGTCCTGATCCCCTCTTCGCTGGCCGGCGCGCCGCGCGACACGCTGCGCAAGGAGCTCGCCTGGGCCGGCTACGGTGCCCTGGCGTCGGGCATTCTGGCCCACCCCTCGGCCGACACCGAGGCGCTGCTGGACATCCTCCAGGAGACCGGTGCCCACGACAAGGTGGTCGCCATGAAGGCCGTGAACATCAGCGCCCTGAGCAGCAAGCCGCTGCAGGAACTGGTGCACGAATGCTGGAACCTCGATGTCCTGGCGGCGAGATACACCGACTTCATCGAGCTGTTCCGGCCGGTACTGCGCACCATGCGCGCCGCCGGCAGCCTCGACCCGGAGCAATGCTTCCTGGTGCAGACGCTGCTCATGCACGACTTCCGGCGCGCGCTGCTGCACGATCCGCAGCTCCCTTCGCAATTGCTCCCCGCCAACTGGAGCGGCGGTATCGCGCGGCAGCTTTGCGAGGATCTCTACCGCATCACCTGCCCCCTCGCCCAGCAGCACCTGTTGTCGGTCTGCGAGACCGCCAATGGCTCGCTGCCGCCCGCGGCGCCCTATTTTTACGAGCGCTTCGGCGGGCTGCAACCATCCATCGCCGCCAGCAGTCCGGGTGAAGCATAAATTTGATGGAACTCAACCGATACAGATTCAATTATTTTTGTTGATTTTTCTGTATCTGATATAGTTGCCTCCGCGAAGCATCCTGTCTTGTCGACTGCGCCGCACCCGTGGAGCCAACACCATGCATGAATCGTCACCGCCCGCCGCCGCATTGGCAACCCGCCTTTTCCGTCAGGCTGCCGCAGCGGGACGCGATACCCTGATCCAGGAGGAGTTGGATAGCCTGCTGCCGGTACTCGGCGTCAGCTTGCGCCGGGACGCGGGCGCCGGGGCGCTGGCCGCGGTCGATCTGCGCATCAGCCTCAACTCGACGAGGGAATTCGGCATGGTCATCAGCGCCGGCATGGGCGGACTGGATGCGGATCTGGACGAAGGCAATTTCAGGCAGGACCGGGCTTCGGTTTACGCCGCCACTGAACTGACCGATGCGGCCGGCTTCATGCGCCTGTTCCAGCGCACTCTGGCCTGGCAAAGGCTGGCGGCGATTGCACGGCGCGACGGCCAGTCCCTGCCGGACGAGGCATTGCACACCTGCTTCGACGCCTTGCTCGCGCTGGCTGGCGAGTTTGCCCATTCCGATGCGCCCTTCGAGTTGCGCAGCCTGGAACTGAACCCGGTACATATTTACGCCGGACCGACTGGTCCCAGCCTGCGCGCGGCGCAGGCCCATTGCGAGTTCGGTGCGCCGCTGCCGCGCCGCCTGCCACGACCGATCCAGAAGATCGACAAGCTGATCCACCCCAAGTCGATCGGCATCATCGGCGTCTCCGCGACCAGCATGAACTTCGGCCGCATCATCCTGAAAAACCTCATGGGTAGCGGCTATTCGACGGAACAGATGTGCATCATTCGCGCCGGCGAGACCGAAATCGACGGCGTCCGCTGCGTGGAAAGCCTCAAGGTGCTTGAGCACAAGCTCGACCTTCTGATCGTCGCCGTCGCCGCCAGCGCGGTCTACGAACTGGTTGACGAGATCATCGAAACCGACTCGGTCGAATCGGTCATGCTGATTCCCGGCAGCCTGGGCGAGACCATGGCCAGTCGCGAGCCCGCTGCCGCCTTGGCCGAACGCATCAACGCGGCCCACGGCAAGCCCGGCGGCGGCCCGATTTTTCTCGGCGCCAACTGCCTCGGCGTGGTGTCCCACCCCGGCGGCTACGACTCCTGGTTCATTCCATTGGAGCGCCTGCCCAAACCGCAGAAAAAGCCCGAAAGGAATTCGGTCATGCTGAGCCAGAGCGGCGCCTTCATGATCACCCGTATCAGCCAGAATCCCTGGCTCGACCCGCGCTACATGCTGGCCCTGGGCAACCAGACCGACCTGACCCACGGCGACATGCTGAACTACTTCGCCGATCTGCCGGAAATTGAAACCATCGGCATCTACATCGAGGGCTTCAAGGATCTCGACGGACTCGACTTCGCCAGGGCGGTGCGCAAGGCCGTCAGGAACGGCAAGCAGGTCGTGGTCTACAAATCGGGCAAGACCGCGCCGGGCATCGGCGGCGTCATGGGGCATACGGCAGCGATCGCCGGCGGGCCGATCCTGTTCGATTCAGTGGTGAGGCAGGCGGGCGCCATCGTCGCCGCAGACTTCAACAGCTTCGACGACCTGTTCTACATCGCCGGGGCCCTGCACCACAAGAAAGTGGGCGGCAATCGCCGCGGCGCCATCAGCGGTGCCGGCTTCGAGGCGGTCGGCATGGCCGACTTCATTGAGTCGGAAACCTTCGCCATGGAAATGGGCGTGCTTGAAACCGGCAGCGTGGGCCGCGTCGAGGCGATCCTCAAGGCCAAGAAGCTGGATGCCCTGGTCGAGGTCAGAAACCCGATCGACATCAATCCCGGCGCCGATGATGAAGCCCACCTGCAAATCGTCGAGGTTTTCCTGCAGGACCCCAACATCGACGCCGTCGTGGTCGGACTCGATCCCACCGCGCCCTCGGTACGCGCCCTCGAAACGAGCAAGCTGCGCCCGGGCTTCGACATCACCGACCCCAAGAGCACCGTGCATCTGATGCCGCCGCTGGTCGATCGCAACGACAAGCCGGTGATCGGCATTGTCGACGGCGGACAGCTCTATGACGCCATGGCGGCGGGCCTGATGGACCAGGGTGTCTGCGTGTTCCGCAATTGCGCCAGCGGCACCCGGGCGCTGGTGCGTTACACCGAAGCGCGCCTGTATGCCGACTCGCTGAAGAACCACCCCTGAAACATAAAACACCAACCGAGGACAAAATCATGAGCGAAACACTGAAAGCCGGACTTACCGCCACCCGTCGCGTCGAGATCGACCGCGAGCGCACCATCAGCTTCATGGGCGACGACTGCCGCGTCTACTCAACGCCGAACCTGCTCTACGACATCGAGATGGCTTGCCGCGACCTGCTGCTCGAACACATCGAAGCGGGCAAGGATTCGGTCGGCACCCGCGTCGAACTGGACCACATCGGCGCCACGCTGATGGGCATGTGGGTGGATATCACCGTGACACTGACCTCGGTTGCCGGCGGCGCCGTGTCCTTCGAATTCACCGCCCGTGATGCCGTCGAAGAAGTCGCGCGCGGCAAGCACAACCGCTTCATCGTCGGCATCGAGAAGACGGCACAACGCCTGCAAGGCAAGCGCGCCAAGGCTGGCTGATTCAACCCTGCATCCGCATGCGCGCAGCGACCGGGCATGCCGACTGCGCGCCGCGCGCCATGGGACAGAAGGAGCCGCAGTAGTTCTCCGCGCTGACGGCGCGACCGAGCAGATAGCCCTGGAACTCGTGGCAGCCCTCGCCGCGCAGGAACTTCGCCTGCTGCTCGGTTTCGACGCCTTCCGCAATCACCGTCAGGCCGAAAGTTTTCGCCAGGCTAATGATGGCGCGCACGATCTTTTCCTGGGCTGGGTCCTGGCCGATTCCCCGAATGAAGCCCCGGTCGATCTTTAATTTCCTGATCGTCATCGTGCTCAAACGACCCAGGGAGGTCACGCCGGTACCGAAGTCGTCGATGGCGATATGCACACCCAATCGCCTCAACCCGTCGATCGTCTGCTGGACAAAAGGCACGCTGGTCAGCACCGACTCGGTCAGGTCGAGCTCGAGACAATCGCCCGCCATTCCCGAGTCATCGAGTACCGACTCGATCATCTCCAGGAAGCCGGCGGCCGCAATCTGTTTCGCCGAGATATTCACGGCCAGGGTCTTCGGTGCGCACCCCATGCGCTGCCACTCGGTAAACTGACGGCAGGTTTCGCGCAACACCCATTCGCCGATCGTATGAATGTAGCCATGATCCTCGGCGACGGGCACGAAGCGATCCGGCCCGACCATGCCTAGCGCGAGGGTGGACCATCGCAACAGCGCTTCAATTCCCACCAATTTATTGGTGTCGGCATCGAACTGCGGCTGATACTTGAGCGATAGCTCGTTTCGTTCCAGGGCCATTCGCAAATGCTCGGCAAGCAGGAGTCGCTCTCCCGCATAGGCGTTCATCTGCGGCGAGAAAAAGCTATAGGCATTCCGGCCTTGCAGCTCCGCCTCGGCCTTCGCCACCCGCGCATCACGAATCAGCCCGTCGACCTCGTGGCCATCGATCGGGAACGAACTGATGCCGATGCAGGCGGAGACCAGCACCTTGTCCTGTCCGATGCAAAGCGGAAGATCGAAAATCCTGAGCAGCTTGTCTGCAATCAAACTGACCTCTCGCGGGCCGTCGACCTGATCCAGCAGCAGGACAAACTCGGTGTCGCTGATGCGGGCAAGTGTGTCGGCTTCGCGTATGTGCCCGACCAGCTCTTTCGCCACCCTCTCGATCACGCCGGGCCTGCCTGCCACGCCGGCATCGAGTCCGATGAGGATCAATGCCATCTGTTGCCGAAAGCGCAACGCCCAGCTCACCGCTTGCCTGAAACGATCGTCGAACAAGTGCCGATTGGGCAGGCCGGTAAGGGAATCATAATGGGCCAGACGGCGCAGTTCCTCCTGCGCGCCTACCAGCTGCCGGATGTCGGTGAAAACCCCGACGAAATGGGTGATCCTGCCCCCGGCATCATGCACTGCGCTGATTGAAAGCCACTCCGGGTAAACCTCGCCGTTCTTGCGGCAGTTCCAGATCTCGCCCTGCCAGCGCCCGGACTCTTCGAGGCTTTTCCACATCGCATCGTAGAAATCTGGCTCATGCCGGTCCGACTTCAGCAGCCTAAGGGAGCGTCCCTTCACCTCGTCGCGCGAGTATCCGGTGAAACGCACGAAGGCGTCGTTCACATCGATTACGATTCCATCGGCATCGGTGATGGCAATGCCCTCGGCGGCGCGGCTGAACACGATGCCGGCC
>VEPA01000089.1 GCA_012026675.1 Betaproteobacteria bacterium
ATCATCCTCGGCGTGTTCTTCTTCCAGATCCGCGACCAGTTCGACAGCCTCGACATCCGTCACATGGAACGCCTGAAGGACAACTGATGCTCATGCCGTATCGACTGCACCCGTGAAGATGAAACACGCAAAAGGCGAATTGAAGTCCCGCCCCTCCCATCCGCTACGCGGCCCCCGGCTGGCTTTGCACAGCCAGCCGGCTGCGGCGGCGCACCGCGTGCGGTGCGAAACCCCGCCTCGCCCCCTCGCGGGGAGGCTTCTGTTCGGCTCGCTTCGCTCGGCTATCACCAGTCGCTTCGAACAAGTTGTTTCACGTTAAAGCCATGGACTTCTTCATCCTAATGCTTGCCATTCCCCTCGTTAGCGGCGCGCTGCTGACCATGGTGGGCGAGCGCGACTGGGCGCCCAATCTCAACGTCATCGCCAGTTTCGGCACCTTTCTCGCCGCGGCCGGCCTGACCGGCGAGATCGTTGCCGGCGGTCCGCGCTTCGCCTTCGGCGAACAGTTTTTCATCGATTCGCTGAATGTCTTCTTCGTTACCCTGACCGCCTTTGTCGGACTCACCACCAGCATCTTTTCCGGGCCCTACATGAGGAACGAACGGGAGCATGGCAAGCTCAGTGCGCCGCGCCTGCGCCTCTACAAGAGCATGTACCAGCTCTTCATGTTCACCATGCTGGCAGCGCTGACCACCAACAACCTCGGCCTGCTCTGGGTGGCGATGGAGGCGGCGACGCTGACCACGGTACTGCTGGTGTCGCTCTATCGCACGCCGGCCAGTCTGGAGGCGGCCTGGAAATATTTCATCCTCTGCGGTGTCGGCATCGCCCAGGCCCTGTTCGGTACCATCCTGCTCTACTTTGCCGCTGAGCGCGTGCTTGGTGAAAGCGGCAACGCGCTGCTGTGGACGCACCTGATCGATGTGAAGTCCCAACTCGAACCGACCATCATGGCCTTGTCCTTCATCTTCCTGCTGGTAGGCTACGGCACCAAGGTGGGCCTGGCGCCGCTGCACAACTGGCTGCCCGATGCCCACGCCGAAGGCCCGACGCCGGTGTCGGCGGTGCTCTCGGGCTTGCTGCTGAATGTCGCGCTGTATGCCATCCTGCGCTGCAAGGTGCTGGCCGACGGCGCCATCCCCGGCGACTTCGCCGGCCGGTTGATGATCGGCTTCGGGCTGTTCACGCTGCTGCTGGCCGCCTTCTTCCTGTCGCGGCAGAAGGATGTCAAGCGCATGTTTGCCTATTCATCCATCGAGCACATGGGGCTCATCACCTTTGCCTTCGGCATGGGCGGCCCGGTGGCCAATTTCGCCGGCCTCCTGCACATGACCATGCATTCGCTGACCAAGTCGGCGATATTCTTTGCCGTCGGCCATGCCACGCAGAAGACCGGCACGCAGCTGATGGAGCAGATCCGCGGCCTGATCAGGATCAATCCGCTGATCGGCTGGGGCCTGATGCTGGGGACGCTGGCCATCCTCGGCATGCCGCCCTTCGGCGTCTTCGCCAGCGAATTCATGATCCTCACCCATGCCATGAAACACTACCCGTGGGCGACGCCGCTCCTGCTGCTGGCTCTAGGCGTGGCCTTCGCCGCCATCTTCGGCAAGGTGCAGCCCATGGTCTTCGGCGAGACCGCGGCCAAGCGCCTGCCGCATGCACCCGCCATCACGCCGGTGTTCCTCCACCTGGGCATCGTGCTGATGCTGGGTCTCTGGATTCCCCCCTACCTCACGCGCTGGTTCCACGAAGCCGCGCGCATGCTCGGCTGATCATGATCTTCCACGCCGAACCCATCGAATTCGTCCGCCAGCCTGGGCTGGGTGCCGCGGTCTGGCGCGGTCGCGCGGCGGACGGCGAGGACCTGCTGCGCTTTGCCATATCCGTCCATCGCCACGAGGGCCGCCTTGCCGCCTTGTGGGGCAGCGACGAGCGGCTGCGCCATGGCGCATATCGCCTGCATTGTGTCTTTGCGCTCGACGAAGGCTGGCTCTGGCTCACTCTCGACCTGGCGGCCAGCGGCGACGAGTGCCCGGTGTATCCGGATCTGTCCGGCATTTTTCCGACGGCCAACCGCATGCAGCGCGCCACCCGCGACCTGGTAGGCATCGCCAGCGACGGCACCGATCAGCGGCCCTGGCTGCGCCACGGCGGCTGGCCGGCGGACTGGTATCCGCTGCGCCACGATGCCGTGCATGAGAGCGGGATGGGCGCGGGTTTTCCCAATGCCCCCAGCGACTATGAATTCGTCAAGGTCGGCGGCGAAGGCGCGCACGAGATTCCGGTCGGCCCCATCCATGCCGGAATCATCGAACCGGGGCACTTCCGCTTTTCGGTGGTCGGTGAGCGCGTGCTTCGCCTTGAACAGCGCCTGGGCTACCAGCACAAGGGCGTCGAGAAGCTGTTCATCGGCGCCGACATCGCGCATGGCGCAAAGCTGGTCGGCCGCGTTTCCGGCGACTCCACTTGCGCCTATGCCTGGGCCTATGCCGATGCGGTCGAAGCGGCGTGTCAGGTCGAGGCGCCGCCGCGCGCGCTGGCCGTGCGTGCGCTGCTGCTGGAACGCGAGCGCGTCGCCAACCATCTTGGCGATCTCGGTGCGCTGGGCAACGATGCCGCCTTTGCTTTCGGCCTGACCCAGTTCTTCCGCCTCAAGGAGGACTGGGTCAGGCGCAACGCCACCCTGTTCGGCCACCGCTTCATGATGGATTGCATCGTGCCCGGCGGCGTGATCGTCGATCCGGACGCTGCCGCGCTGGCCGCAATTGTCGAGCAGTGCAGCGCCATCGAAGGCGCGGTGAAGGAATTGCGCGAGATCTACGATGAGCATGCCGGCCTGCAGGACCGTTTCGCCACCACCGGAACGATCGACAGCAAGCTTGCGCGCGAGCTATCGCTCTCCGGCGTGGCGGCTCGCGCCACCGGCATCCTGCTCGACGGGCGCGCCCATCGCCAGGGCTACACGCCGCCACCACCATATGCCGAACTGGGCGTGCGGCCCGTCACCGACGAACGCGGTGACGTCGCCGCCCGCGTCGCCGTGCGCTTCGACGAAATTGCGGAGTCGCTGCGCCTGTTGCGCATGCTGGCGGTCGGCATGGCCGCCGGCGAAACCCGGGTCGAAATCGCACCGGCAGCCGGTGGCAGCGGACTCGGCGTGATCGAAGGCTGGCGCGGCGAGGTGCTGGTCGGCGTGCAGTTCGACAATGACGGCCGGCTGGCGCGCGTCCATCCCCACGATCCCTCCTGGCAGGCCTGGCCGGCGCTGGAACATGCGGTGATGAACGACATCGTTCCCGATTTCCCGCTGATCAACAAGTCCTTCAATCTCTCCTACAGCGGAGTGGACCTGTGATCCCTTTGCTCCGACATATCTTCCGCACCGGCATCCTCACCGAACCGGTGTCCTTTGCCGAGGACGGGCCGCAACGCGAGATCGACCGTCTGCACGACGAGATACTGCAGATCCTCGGCCGCGCGCTGACCATCCGCGAAGTCGATGCCGGTTCCTGCAATGCCTGCGAACTGGAAGTTCACGCCCTCAACAACCCTTATTACAACCTCGAAGGGCGCGGCATAAAGTTTGTCGCCAGCCCGCGCCACGCCGACATGCTGCTGGTTACGGGCCCGGTCACCAAGAATATGGAGAACGCGCTGCGCATCGCCTACGACTGCACGCCCGATCCCAAGCTTGTGGTGGCGGTGGGCGACTGCGGCTGCAACGGCGGCGTCTTCGGCGAAAGCTATGCGAGCTGCGGCGCGATCGGCAATGTGGTCGGCGTCGACGTCCGCATTCCCGGTTGTCCGCCGACGCCGCTGGCATTGATGCAGGGCATCCTGGCGGCGGTGCGTATATCGAAGTAAGCCACGCGGGACACCGCCGGCTGTGTTCGCAAAGGTCGGCGCTGGCGGAACGGCGTTTCCGGCATCAGGGAACGCGTTGCAGAGGATCCGCCGCGGGTTCATAGCGAATCTCGAGGTTCAGCGTGCTGGCAACCGGCTGCGAACCTGCCAGCGCGGGAATCAGCCGCGCCTGGCGAATCTTTTCAAGGACGCCGTCGAGCACATCCCTGGGTATCGGGTCGCTCTTCAGCAATTCGACGCGGTCAACCGTTCCCAGCGAACTGACGTGCAGACGCACCGTGAGATTGCCGGAAACGGGCACCGCGATGTTTTCCAGCGCGGATAGATCGGGGGCAACGAGGAATCGCGCCTTTTCGGTGATCTGGCCGTCGCTGTTCTGTGCCGACGTGGCCGCCGGTTCGGCGGGCGGTGCAGGGGGCGGCACGGGGACCGGTTCGGCCGCTGCAGAATTGCGCGGCTCCGGTTGCTGGTTGCTGACAAGGGTCACTGTCAGCGTGACGGTCCTTCCCTGCTTTCGCGGAAACAGCGGCGATTCGAGGAAAACCCAGACGGCGCCAAGATGCAGGGCGAGCGAAACCGCGAGGGGCCATGCAAGTTGCTCTAGGGGCTTGCTCACAAGCCCTCAATCGAAGAGTCTGTGCTCGATGGCATAGCGGATCAGGTCGGCGTTGTTGCCGATGCCCAGCTTTTCCATCAAGTGCGTCTTGTGGGTGGTGACAGTCTTCGGGCTCAGATGCAGTTGCTCCGCGATCTGGCTCAGCGGCACGCCCTGCGCGATCAGCCTGAAAATCTGCCGCTCCCGCTGGCTCAGCATTTCATGGGCGAGGCTGCTCGGGCGCACCGATTCGAATGCCAGCATTTCGGCCAGCGCGGGGGGGATGAATCGCTCGCCGGCGGCTACCTGGCGCACGGCGGCATGCAGCGTATCGGGCGAGGATTCCTTGGTGATGTAACCGGTGGCGCCGGCCTGCAGCGCCCGGCGCACCGTTGCCGGCTCGTCATGCATGCTGAGGATCAGGATCGGCAGCGACGGGTGTTGCCGATGCAGTTGTTCGATCAGTTGCGTGCCGGCGGTGCCGGGCATGGTGAGGTCGGAAATCAGCAGATCCGCCTCGACGGTGCGCGCGGCATCCAGCGTTTGCCCGGCATTCGCCGCCTCGGCGACGACCGAGATGTCGTCGAAGGATTCGAGCATCTGCTTCAGTCCGATGCGGAACAGGGTGTGGTCGTCGGCAATGATGATGCGCGTCATGGCTGGTTTTCCGTGGCGGAGCGGGCGGGCAGGGGCAGCTGGACCGTGATGCGCGTACCTTCGCCGGCCGCGCTGTCGATGTCGAGCGAGCCATGCAGCGCGGCGACGCGCTCGCGCATGCCGACCAGGCCGAAGTGCTCGCCGGCAGCGACACCGGCGGGATCGAAGCCGCAGCCGTCGTCGGCCACGCTCAGTATCAGTTGTTCTCCGTCGGCCCGCAGGGACACATGGACGCTGCGCGCCGCGGCGTAGCGCAGCACGTTGGTGAAGGCCTCCTGCACGATGCGAAACAGCGCCGTGGCGGTGGCATCGGGCAGCGAGTCCGCCACGGGGGCCAGCGCCACGGTGAATTGCAGGCCGGCCGGCGCCAGCACGCGCGCGGCCTGCCATTCGATGGCGGCGGGCAAGCCCAGGTTGAGTGCCGGCGGACGCAGTTCCGCCGCGATCGACTTCACGCTGCGGTAGGCCTCCCCGATCATTGATTCGATTGCGGCCAGCGCGCTGCGCGTGGCCTGGTCGTCGCCGACGCGGCCATCGAGCCACTTCAATTGCATGCGGGCACTGGTCAGCACCTGGCCGAGCTCGTCATGGAATTCGCGCGCCAGGCGGCGGTATTCCTGCTCCCGTTCATTTTCGCGGTAAGTCGCGAGCCGGCGCAATTCCTCGCGCGAAGCTTCCAGCGCCTGCTGCGTGCTCATCAGCGGAGTGACGTCCAACACCACGCCCGCCAGAAGCCGTTCGCCGCCGGGACCGATATCCACCGAGCCGCGCATCTGCAGCCAGCGCACCCTTGCCCCGTTCCCCTGCTCCGTGGCACCAGCGCGGGGCGCCGCGCTGCGGCCGAGCCATTCCAGCCGCGTCGGGCAGTCCTCCTCGATGTTCAGCCACTGCAATCCGGCGCGATCCTCGGCGGCGATGGCGGCGAGCAGCCGTTTCGGATCGGCCAGCAACTGCTGCGCCGTGACCGGCAGCAGGTGTTCGATGCCGTCGCTGACCGCTTCGAAGCCGTAGCCAGGGCGGAAGCTGAAGAGCGCGATCGGCAGCTGGTTCGATACCTGCGCCAGCCTGTTCTGCGTGGCACGCAGCTCGGCTTCCGCGCTGCGCCGGCGCTCGCGCAGGCGGCGCCGGTGATGCCAGGACCACGCCGCAATCCCGACCATCGCTGCGAACACCACCGCCAGCAACAGCCCGGTCGAAAGGGTCAGTTGTCGCGAGGTGCCGACATGCATCAGCTCGGTTGCAGCGTAGGCCAGGCCCATGGATCGTGAGGTCGCAGCGGAAGACCGTCCGATTATAGACACCGCCGGAAAGGGCTAGCCGGTGCGCGATCAATTCAGCCGGACGGTCACCCTGTCTGTTGAAGGTCATCGCCGTACCGCCAGCGCCGACCGCAAGGAATGCCGTCACCGGCTTTGCAGTAGACACAACTCTTGCATGGCTTCCGCATAGGGTTTCCCCTATGGCAAATCCGCTTTCACCGATAGCGCGGCCGGCCGATGGAGGGAATGATGCTGCCATGTCATTGCTGGATGCGGCACATCAAATGAAAGCGCTCAGGCAGGCGTCACATCCCGAAACCTTGCGTCGCGTTCGCAGCGGGCTCGGCACGAGCGGGTTTTCCCTGATCGAGTTGATGATTACCCTTGCGATCATCGGCATTCTTGCCTCCATGGCAGTGCCCTTGCATCGCGAATACCGGATCAGGGCGAACATAGGCGCCGCCAAGGCAGTGCTTCTGGATGCAGCCAGCAAGCAGGAGCAGTTGATCGTTCAGAACAGAACGATCACCACCGATGTGGCGGGGGTGCAAAGATTCACTTATGCCTACGTCACGGGTGTTCCGGCGAACGACTTCAGCGCACTGGGCGTGCAGATCCCCGCGGATCTGAAAACGGCCTATACCTTCACCATCGGCACTGTCGATATGTCCGCTGCCCATCCGCGGCTGCAAACGCTGCCGACGTTTCAGATAACGGCGACACCGGTTGTCGGGTCGATCCAGGAAGGCCAGGCCACACTCAGCATCAATCAGTTCGGCCTGAAGCTGCCCACGAGCCGATGGTGATGGTGAACTCCATGCGCAAATTTGCACAATCCGGCTTCTCCCTCATCGAGGTGATGATTACCCTGGGGATCATCGGTATCGCCATGACTATCGCGATTCCATCGATACAGGCCCTTCTGAACAATCAGAAGATGAAGAGTGCGGCGTTCGATCTGGTGACGACTGTCATGCAGGCGCGCAGCGAGGCGACGAAGTGGGGGGCGCCGTCCGGCGGGATTCCGGAAATCTCGCTGGTCGCAAGTGCGGGCGGCTTGTCGGATGGCTGGTGCGTCACATTTACCAGTGCATCGACGTGCGATGTCCTTGACGATGCCAACCCGGGGCCGGATGTGATGTTGGCCAACAAGGCGACCCCCAAGATTACCTACAGCGCCTTGCCCAAACCCATCGTCTTTGGCCACAGTGGCCGATTGCTGTCCGGCGCCGGTTTCGCCGCGGCGCCGGTTCGAATATTGGTCCAGGACCCCGAAGAGGCCGCCACTGCGCGTTGCGTGGTCATCGACAGCAACGGCAATCCGAGGACCTTCGTGCAGTCGGGCGGCAGCCTCGCCAGTCCCCGCTTTACCTTCGGCGCCAGCACGAATCAGGAGTGCAAATGAAAACACGCGGAATCCTGAGGGCAGCGACTCATTTATCCGGCCCGGTCGGTGGAGTCAATGGATTTTCCCTCATCGAAGTCATGATCGCCATGTTTGTACTCGCAGTTGGCCTGTTGGGATTGGCCGGCTTGCAGGCGCGCGCCATGAATGCCGAATACGAGTCCTATGCCCGCGGCAAGGCGCTGTTCCTTCTCGAAGACCTGGCGGACCGCATGGTAAGCAATACTGTCGAAGTGAAAGCGACAGCCGCGGCAAATACCGCCTACAACCAGGGCAATGGTACGGGCGTGGTCACCGTCACGCCGACCCTGAGAACCTTCGGCACCGGGACAACGGTGACCTGCACATCAGCTGCCTGCTGCAATACGGCTACCGCCGACATTGACGGAAATGGCACGGTAATCCGCTCCGAGAGGGATCTGTGCGAATGGCACGTTGCCTTGCGCGACAGTGCTTCGTCCGGCGGATCCGCAGTCGGTGCCATGCCCGGCATTCGCGGTTGCGTGTTTCTTCGGGACGCGACCACTCGCGAATATCAGATTGATGTCGTGTGGCAAGGGCGCGAAACCGGCGCCACGGCTCCCGCGGGAGTTACCTGCGGCGCTGCCGCGATCAGCGTACGGCGGAATGGCGTAAGTCGCCGCATTCGCTTCGCCGACCTTGATGGAGCATGACGCCGTGTTCGAAATGAAATGTCGCGCGAATGGCGCCAACGCAGCACTACCGCAGCGCGGCTTCACGCTGCTCGAAGTCATCGTTTCACTGGCGATTGCGATGGTTTTGATGACCGCGATGGCCGGGATATTCCAGCAAAGCATCAGCACGCGCACACAGGTGGACCGTGAAGGCCAGCGCCTGGAAAGTTCCCGGTTCTCGCTCGACACCCTCACCGAGGATATTCGCCTCGCCGGCTATTACGGACCCTTGACCATTCCTGCCGGTTCGATCGACTGGGTCTACGCCGATCCATGCACTGAAGGGGCAGGCTGGTCGGCAACGGATTCAAACCCCATCCGTGCGGCACCGTTCGCGATTTATGGCTTCGAGGCGCACAAGGCAAACATTACGTCTGTTCCCGGCTGCATTTCGGTGGCAAACAAGTCGGTGTATCGGACGGGTACCGACATACTTGTCATCCGCCGTGTCTCGACAACGGCCGGACTCAGCGGCACGGGCTGGCACATCCAGCATTCCGCCTGCGCCGACACCGCCAAGGACCGCGTATCCTTCATAGCGTCGAATGATGCGACAGCTTTCACGCTGCTGGCCACCGATGTATTGCAGACGCCGCCGAAAGCCTGCGCCGTGGCGGCTCCCATTTACCGACTGATCACGCGCATCTACTTTATTTCCCAATGCGATGATTGCAGCGGCGGCGGGACGGGCGACGGCATCCCGACGCTCAAGGTGGTCGAGGTTGGTGCGGGCGACCCGCGCACGGTGGCAACCGGCGTCGAGGACATGCATTTCGAATATGGAATCGATCAGACAACCAGCCTAACCGGTGGCAACGGCGCTGTCGATGGCTATGTGGTGTCCAACAACAACCCCCGCACCACCGGCGCCGCCGGTACTGCGGTCGGCGGGTCGATGCTGCCAACCAGCACGGCCATGGCCGATGGAACGTTTTTGCAAGACAAAGACTCGGGCGAAGACCGCTGGGAGGATGTGATGACCGTCAAGGTGTCGCTGGTCGTCAGGGATACCAGCGAGTATCAGGGCGTCGCCGGTACGCGCAGCTTCACCTTGGGCATCAGCGACAATGCCGGCACCGTTCTGGCGCCCACCTACCCAAGCACCGGCACGGACAAGTTCCGGCGCAAGTTGTCTGTCACGACCGTAAGCGCGGTCAATCTGGCTTCGAGGCGCGAGCAATGACCATCATGAACAAGTCCGGCGCGGCACCTGCAAGCATCCTTCCGCGAGGCCAGCGCGGTTCGGTGCTCATGCTGTCGGTCATCATGTTGATGGCCCTTACCTTGCTGGCAATTTCTGCGATCAAGATGGGCATGATCAATCTGCGCGCCGTGAATAACCTGCAAACCCGCGAAGAGGCGGTGGCCGCTGCCGACTCGGCATTGAGCTCCGTCCTCAGCACCAGCCTGACCACAGCGACGGGAGAACCCGTTGCGGCACAGACATTGACCGTGTCGGGGGTCGATGTGCAAGTCGCCCAGCCGTGCATCCGAACCACGGCATCGATTGCGAACAACGAACTGCCGCAGGTATTTCCTACCTATGTGGCCGAGTGCCAGAGCGGCAAGGCCGTTAGCGAGCAGGCCACGTTTTGCCGCTGTCTTTCGAAAAGCGAGTACCGGGCGAACGATACGAGCGTCAGCAACTGCTACCGGATGACCTGGGAAGTGGTGGCGACGGTGCAAAACAACTGGTTCGGGGCGAATGTCAGCGTGACCCAGGGGGTCACCACGAACGTCTCATCCAGCGGCTATTACACGGTCATCTCCAAGGCATTGAATTTCTGCTCGTAGCACGCAACACCTGTGAAGGACGCAATCATGAACATCAGATCAATCAGCCGCTGTCTCTGGATCACCTTGCTGGCCTTCGCCAGCGCCGCCGGCAGGGCGGACGACATCGATATCTACGTCGGCAGCGATCAGATTTCAGGCGCACCCGCGAATGTCCTGATCGTCATGGACAATACGGCCAATTTTGCGTCCGTTGCGGAAAAGGTCACCGACGCCAACGGGAACATCGTCACAAACGCCTTCGCCGAAGCGACGGCCATGAAGCTGGCGCTTGCCGCGCTGCCGGAGAATGCACTGAATGTCGGAGTCATGCTCTATGGGGGCCCGAGGGCCGATAGCGCGACCTTCGGCGGCTATCCGATCTACGCGATTCGCCCGGTCAATGGCGACTTTCGGCCAACCCTGGAAGCGCTGCTGACCAAGGTTCAGGTCGAAGCGGATGCCAACAAGCCCGAGTACAAGGGCCCGGCGAGTGCCAGCTATGCCGACCTGATGGATTCGGTGTTTCGCTATTTCAACGGCCTCGAGAGTTTCAACGACCTCGATTCCAACAACACCGGTGACGAGACGGAACTGCGCGATTTCGAGGGCAACAAATTTCCAGTTCTGGACGGCGTTAAACAACGCATGGACCTGACGGACTATTTCGGTTACACGGATTCCAATACCGAGAAGTACCAGCAGCCGAAACAGGCCAAGGACGGCTGCGCGCGGAATGTCGTGATTTTCGTCGGCAACAGCACGCCGAGCGATGATACCAATTGGGATGTGCTTACTGAACGGCTAAAGAAGTCGGCCGACATGATTGGAGTCACGCCCCAGACCACGGGCATCAAGGAAGCAGATTCCTTGAAGCTGTTCACGCCCTACTGGACCCAGTTCATGAATACCTACGGGGTCAAGAGTTCCGTCCAGGACGCCGCGGGGGATTACATCTGGAACAAGATCACGACCTATACGGTCGACGTCTGCAATGTCGGCTGCCGGGGGGATGTGGACGGCGACGGCATCATCCAGGTCAGTGAGGAAAGCCTGGTAGACCAGGCGCAGCGCCGTTTGCTGCGCAGCATGGCGGCAGAAGGTGGCGGCAAGTACTACAAGGCGACCAACATCCAGGAACTGACGGACAACTTCAAGGCCATTTTTGCCGAAATACAGGCCGTGAACAGCGCCTTCGCCTCGGCGACACTGCCGATTTCGGTGAATACGCAGGGCACGTTCGAGAATCAGGTGTACATCGGCGTGTTTCGGCCCGATCCCAACTTCGGCCCGCGCTGGCAGGGCAACCTGAAGGGCTACAAGTTCGGACGCTATTGCGACGCCAACGAAAATGGTGCGGTAGATTTTGATGCCGAAATCACCAATTTCATTCCCAAAACCCTGGATAACAAGCACACGCCGACGGCCACCGACGAGCGCATCGGCGAGGGCATCGTCGGTTACGTCTGTAACAGCACCGTGAATACCGGCAAAGTTTTGCAAGTGGCGCTTTACCTGGCGGATAAATATGGCTACCCCGCCATCGACCAGAAACTGAATACCGGGTTCTTCGACCAGAGTGCCACCAGTTTCTGGACAACGGACAGCGGGAGCTTCTGGGAGTTCGATGCGGCATCCACAGGCAATACCAAGGATATTCCCGATGGTCCGGCGGTGGAGCGCGGCGGCGCGGCGCAGCAGGTGCGCCTCAAGTGGGCGGACCCGGTGGCGGACAGCCGTAACGTCTACACCTGTCTGTCATGCGCGAGCGGTACCGACCTGACCGACCCGGCCAACGCCTTCAAGAGCACGACGGCGAATATCGGCACGTATGGGCCGATCCAGCGGCCGACGACTGCGTCGAGAACCATCACCGGCATTACGCGCGTCGGCACTACGGCAACGGCGACGTACACGGGCACTGCGCTGGCCACGGGCAATGAAGTGGAAATCCTGGGCGTGACACCGAGCGCCTATGGCGGACCGGTGACCCTTACTGCCGCGACGGCGACGACATTCACTTATTCCGTCATCGAGACGCCGTTGCGGAACGCCACCGCCAGCGCCAGCGGCGTGACCCTGATCTTCGATACGCCGATCAAGTCCTCGATCACGCTTGCCGGCGCGACGATAGTTGGCAACACAGTCGAATTGACGGGCAGCGTGACCCTGTCCGGTGCGGGCAAAGCCGGTCTGGTGGATACCGACACGCCAAAGATCGAGGGAGCGACGCAACCCTTCCTCAACAGGGCGGCCGCTTTGATTAACAATGTGGGCGGCACGACGACCTTCAATTACAGGAACAAGATCGTTCTCGCGCCAACCGCGGTCAGTTACGCGACCCGGGCTGCACCGACTGCCGGGGCCACGTCCAAGGCGGCAACGACGGCGGGCGGGCTCGCCGCGGCCACCGCGATCAGCATCGACAAAGCCTACTATCTGGTGGCTTCGCAAAAAGTGGTCATGCGCCTGGCCTCGGCGATCAACAGCAACGGCAACTACGCAACGGGGAACCCGGTGCGCATTACGGGTGCCGGCTGGCCCTACACGAAGTACGGTGCCGCTTCTTCCGACTGGACGATTGCGGACAAGGGCTCGGCCTGCGATTCAAACATACCCAACTCCGACAAGAACAACTGGTTCTGCTTCACCTTGCCGACCACGGGCCTGTACACCAGTCCGGACCCCGCCAGCCCGAACATCAACGTGAGCTTTACCACCTTGCCGAACTACGCCGTCACCTTGACGAGAGCCGCCGGATCGGACACCGTCAACGCGACCATTCCCGCCAACAGACTTCCCCATACGCTGACCGGCTTGACAAGCATCAAGATCAGCGGCAGCCAGGGAGTTCCCGGGGTGGATGGCTATGACGGCGACTGGACCATCGGCGCCGACAACATTGCCGATCCCAATGACGCCACGTTCTCGTTCAACATCGGCGCCGGGCAGCCGATTACCGCGCGCGGTCCGGTAACGCCGGCAACGCTTTCGTCGGCCACGGCAACGCCCGACACGGCAGGACCGAGCACCAGCAATCTCTTCATCTGGATGCGCGGCAAGGATCTGCTCGACGAGAATCGAGATGCGATCACGGCCGGAGCGCGCGCCAGCATCCATGGCGACGTGCTGCATTCGCGTCCCGCCGTGGTGAACTATGGATCGCCCGGCTTGTACGCGTTTTACGGCTCGAACGATGGCTATCTGCGCGGCGTCAAGGTTGGACCCGACGATGCGACGGATGCCGAACGCGGGCGCGAAAGCTGGGCCTTCATTCCCGAGGAGTTTCTCGAATACAGCAGGTTGTCGCGCCTGTACATGACCTCGCCCCCGGTGCTGTATCCGAACTCGACGTGCAGCCTCACCGATCCCCCGGAACTGCGCAACTACTATTGGGACGGCCCGGTCGCGGTGTATCAGAGCCCAACCAATGTCTATTACACATCGGATATCAACACGGTCAGCGCGACCGAAGCGGCCGCCTTGGCGACCGGCTGCGTGACGGCCGGAACATGCAAGAAGCGGCCGGAATTCACATGGCTGTTTGCCGGCATGCGACGTGGCGGCAACACCTTGTACGCATTGGACATCAGCAATCCGGCCAAGCCGAAATTCATGTGGAAAGTGAACCCGGGTACCACGTACTTTGACAAGTTGGGCCAGACCTGGTCCGAACCGAAGTTTGTGCTGCTCAAGCACAAGGCAACCGATGCGTGCCTGGTAGCGGCGGCGGCCGATACCGCGGCGCAAAATGCCTGCAAGCAAACCCTGGCGCTGGTGTTCGGCGGCGGCTACGATGCGGCTACCGATGATCTGCCCTCCGGAACGGCGCGCCCCGAGGCGACCACGGGCTACGGGGTTTACGTGGTCAAGGCCAGCGACGGTAGTTTCATCACGCTCCTGATGCCCGCCGGGGTGACCAAGCGCAGCGCTTCCGCCGATGTGACCACGCTCGACATCGACGGCGATGGTTTCCTCGATCGTATTTATGCCGCGGACACCGGTGCCCAGTTGCTTCGATTCGACGCGGATACGACGAAGGAACTTTCAGACGCGTCTTATTGGGCGTCTTATCTGGTCGCAAAGCTTGGAGATCTCGATGGTACCGCAGGGGGCACCGACGACAGAAAGTTCATGCAGCAGCCGGCGGTCATTCCCTATGTGCGCGACGGCGTCCAGGGATTCAACATCCTGATCGGTAGCGGCAATCGCGAAAAGCCCATCGCCAACAAGAAGCCCTACTCAACCCTGTCGCAGACTTCGCGAAGCCAAACGGGGGGCAGTTCAACACTGGGATGTACCACCGCGACCACGGGCTACTATGTCGCAACCGGCTATTTTGGGGCGCAGATTGTAGATCGTTTCTACTCGGTACTCGATACCAAGGCGGCGCCGGTTTCGACCATCACATGCGATGCGACATGCACCGCTTTGCAGGAAGTGAACGCCAATCCGAGCGACCTCAAGCGTTTCCTGTTCAGTTCGGGCAAACAAGGATGGTTCATCAACTTGAATTACAACCCCTACCAACCGACGGCGTACAACGGATGGGAGGAAAAATTGGTGAATTCGCCCAAGGTGGAGCAGGGCATCGTGTATTTCGCCACCAATACGCCGCAAAAGGGTGAAACCGAAAAAGGCATCTGTTCCAATCTGGGGGTTGCGCTGGCGTATGCCATCGATCCCTTTACGGGACTGCCGGCCTTCAACCGGAACGGCGATGTCTATGACGGCAAGGCGGTCTATACAGCGGTTGACTATGCCGCGAAAGTCGCCGGTGGCGGATTGCCGCCGTCGGTAACATCCGGCACCGTAAAAATCGGCGAAGAGTTTTATTCGGCGGCAATCGGCACAGGCGGAACCAAGGAAGAGTCGAAGAGTTCCCAGGAAGGCGAGCGAACCGACTTTCAGATCAGCACCCGCCGCAACAGGGTGTATTGGCGGTACGGGGCAGACTGACCCCTTGCAACCAGGTAGCAGGGGACGTATCCCGGCGAGGGATACGTCCCCGCCCTTCGGTTGGGGACATACCCCACAAGGGGATACCGTCCCCGCCCTTCGGTTGGGGACATACCCCACAAGGGGATACCGTCCCCGCCCTTCGGTTGGGGACATAAAAATTTTGGAATCGCTGCGGCTTGGGCATTGCTATGCTTGCAGTCATGTCGCAATGGCTGACGATTTCCCGCGCCGCGCATCTGCTCGGCATCTCCCGCATGGCGCTGCAAACGCGCATCCGCGAAGGCGATCTGCCGTCTTTCGACGGCATGGTGACTGTCGATGACGTCCAACGCAGCTGGCCGCAACTCGACCTTGACGAGTCGGGCAGCTTCGAAAAGACCCGTGCCATTCGCGAGGATGCCTTCGCCAAACGCTTGCGCGAGCGCGTGCTGCCGACCCAGGAGACGCTGGCCCAGCGCCTGTTCGTCCAGGGGCAGGAACTCGCCGAACTGCAGCGCACCCTGACCCGCTACCACAGGCTGTTCGAAGCCCTGCGCGCGCGCCTGGATGCCGCCCCGCCGCCCGACACGGCGGACCTGGCACGACTGCTCGACGAAGGTCTGGCGCGGGCGCTCTCGGCGCCGGCGCCGAGCGAGGATGTGGCGGCGCTCGATGCTATGCTGCGCGTCATGTCGGCGCACGTTACGGTCAAGCCATCCGGTCGCGAGTTCTTCGTCGAGGGTTCCGAGACCCTGCTGAAGGCGGCGCTGCGTGCCGGGCTTGCGCCCAACTATGGCTGCGGCAACGGTGTCTGCGGGCTGTGCAAGGCGCGTGTAGTGGCCGGCGAGACGCGCGCGGTGTCGCCCTCGGACTACCGTTTTTCCGAGGCTGAAAAGGCGCAGAACCACGTGCTGATGTGCAACTGCACGGCGCTGAGCTCCGACCTGGTGCTGGAAGTGCTGGAAGCCGATGCGCCGGAGGACATCCCCGAGCAGCGCATCGTCGCCAAGGTGCGCCGCATCGACGCGCTGAATGCCGACGTGATGCGCCTGCACCTGCAGACGCCGCGCAGCAACCGCCTGCGCTTTCTCGCCGGCCAGCGTGTGACGCTGGGCATCCGCGCCGGCGTGCGCGACGGCAGCGACGTGCATGGCGAATTTCCGGTGGCAAGCTGTCCCTGCGACGACCGCAACCTGATTTTTCATGTTTCCCGCAGCGACCGCCGTACCGCCAGCGCCGACTTTTCGGCCTGCGTGTTCGATGGCCGCGTCAGGCTTGCCGACGACGTTTCGGTGTGGGGGCCGTGGGGCACGTTCGTGCTGGAAAAGGGCTCGGCGCGGCCGCTGGTATTCATCGCCGTCGAGGACGGCTTCGCGCCGATCAACAGCCTCATCGAACATGCGATTGCCGTCGATGCCGCCGAGTCGATCATGCTCTACTGGGCCAGTGCACAGGCCGGCGGCCAGTACCTGCCCAACCAGTGCCGCGCCTGGGCCGAGGCGCTGGACGAGTTCAGCTACAAGGCCCTGACCAACGATGAACTGCCGGCCGCTCTCGCCGCGAATGCCGCTCTGGCGGCTAGCGATGTCTATCTTGCCGGCGCTGCTGAATCCGTGGCGCCGCTGGCCGCCATGCTCGTTGCCGCCGGCCTGCCACCGGCGCAACTCCATGTCGAGAGCCTGTAACGCCATGACCCGGGCGCGGCGCACCATACCCATACAGGCGCAGGGCGCCGATGCGGAACTCGACGCCTGCTCGTCGGCCGAACCCTTCGCCCTGATGGTGCTGGGCGACAGCATGGAGCCGGAGTTTGTCGAGGGCGAAGTGATCCTGATCGAGCCGGAAGGGCTTGCCACCGACGGCTCCTTCGTCCTGGCAAAACTCGACGACGAGTGGATTTTCCGCCAGCTGATCCGCCATGGTGCGGGTTGGCGTTTGCAGGCGCTGAATCCGGGCTACCCCGCCGCGGATATTCCCGGCCTCGACGCGGTCAAAGGGGTCATCATCCAGAAATCCCGGCCCGGCACCCGCCGCGCCACCAAACGTTACGTGGAGTAAGCCAGTGCCCTATTACATTTATCGCGTGACGCCGGTGGGTCCGATTCGCCAGTTGGAAAAGATCAGCCAGTTCGACGTGTTCAAGGAAGCCTCGAACGAGGCGAAGCGCCTGCGCCGCGAAACCGCGCTTGCCGCCGGTGAACTTATCAAGACAATCTTTGCCGAAAACGAGTTGCGGGCCGAGGAACTGCTCAACGAACCGCGCGGCGAGGAGCCGATGACGGGAGAGGATTATTAACGCTCATGGTCACGCGAGAGCACCTGTGGAGAATGAAACACGCGAAAGGCAAATTAAGGGCCCGCCCCTCCCATCCTCCCCTCGCGGGGAGGCTTCTGATCGGATCGCTTCGCTCGACTGACACCGGGCGCTCCGCACGAGTTAGTTCACAGTAATCCGGTGGACGAGGCTGCCTTCCGCAATGTCAAGGGCGAAATCAATCGCCTGCCCTGTGTCTTTGAACGGGCGCTGCTCGCGCGCCACGCGGAGTGCGACCTGGCGGTGCGCCACCAGATTGCTGAGCGCGAGAGCATTGCCTGCATCGAGACTGCGGCACACGCGGACTGCGTGCGGATGTCGGAACTGTTGCGCGAGAAGTCGGCCTTCGCCCTCGGCCTTACCGCAACCCGGTGCATCCTGCCGCACGCCATGGTGATGAAAATCCAGTGCGGCGGCCTTGACGGCCTCAAGGCTCTGCTTGATCGGGGCGCCGAAGTGCCGGATGTGCGGCGCCTGGTGAGGCTCGCCGCGGAGCGTTACGGCGAGCTCGGCGCCCTGCCGTTTTCGGAAGTCGTGCAGGGTGTGGCGGCATGGAAGGCGCGCCGCCGCCATCGGGGCGCGCCGCAATGATCGCCGGCATGGCCGCGCTGGTGCAGGCGGTGCAGACCAACTGCGACATCGCCGATGCGCGCCATGCGCGCGACGTCAGCCTGTGCACCTACCTGCTTGGCATGCGCGAGTTCTATCGCTGGGAGCACCAGTTGCCCTACGGCGCGTCGCCGCCGCGCGACGAAGTCGGGCGCTGGATTGCCGAACGCGAGGCGCGCTGGGAGCGCATCGCAGACGAAGAATTCGTCGCGGTGCCGGTTGCCGGCTGTGCCTTCGATGCGTTCGACGCCGGGCAGGTCAACGCGGCGCTGGCCGGCAGCGGGCTGGTATATGGCGCCGGTCTGGGGCGTTTTCACAAGCCGCATTTCTTCCTCGGCCAGCTCGACCGTCAGGAGCAGCGCGGCGAGGCGCACCTGCTGGTCTGCGGTTGCGAATATGCGCGCGACGTGTCGGCGATTCCGGCGGCCTCCCAGGGCAGCACGCTGATCGTGCGCCGCGAGGCGCTGCGGCAGTGGCTGTGGGAAAAGGCCGAAGGCTGGAACGTCAAGCAACAGGACGGTGCGCTCAAGTCGGCGCTGCTCGGCTACGGTTTCGATGTCGATCCGCAGGCGGCCATCGAGCGCATGAGCGAGCGCGAAATCGAAACCCTGGTGCTGCACGAGGAAGGCGAGCTCGCCGCCGGCCGCCTGCTCGGCAGCGAGTGGCCGCGCAAACTGGATGGCTTCAGCAGCAAGCGCGCCGAACTGCTGGCGCGCGCCGTGCGCGACAACCTCGCCGACTGCCTGGTGACTTTGCCGGGGCTGCTGCAGCGTGGCGCGACCGATTCGCTGCACTTCTGGTTTTCCACCTTCGACGGTCTGCGCCGCGAACTGTTTCCGCATCTGGTCGAGGCCTACGCAAGAGTTGGGGCTGGGGATACGGCGATTCTGGAGGAAGCCGCCGCAGCCGGCCGCATCCATTTCGCCGCGCTCGGCCTGCGCCTGCTCGACATGGACGAGGCCGCCATCGAAGCACTCTCGCATGAGGCCGCCGCGATCGCGCTGTAGGCTTCTGCCGCGGTGACGGCGGCGATTATTCCTTGATGGCTTCGACGGCGATGCTGAGGGTGACCTCGTCGCTGACCGAGGGCGCGTACTTGCCCATGTTGAATTCGGAACGCTTGACCCTGGCGACCGCATTGCCGCCGATTGCGTCCTTTTTCAGCATCGGGTGCGGCATGGCATGGAAGTTGGTTACGGTCAGGGTGACCGGCCTGGTTATGCCCTTGATCGTCAGATTGCCTTCGACCGCTACCGGCTTGTCGCCGTCGAACTTGACTGCGCTCGACTTGAAGGTGATGACCGGGTAGGTGTCGGTGTCGAAGAAGTCCGCGGCCTGGATGTGCCCGTTGAATAGCGCAGTGCCGGTGTTGACCGATTTGGCGTCGATGCTCACCTCCACCGATCCGGTCCTGGCCGCGCGATCGAGGACTATCCTGCCGGTGGTCTTTTCGAAGCGGTGTTGCTGGTTGGAGTAGCCGAAGTGGTTGTATTCGAAACGCGGGAAGGTGTGGGCAGGGTCGAGGTTGAAGGTCTCTGGAGCGGCGAAGGTGCCGGCAGAGAGGGCGCTTAGGGCAGATGCGGCGACAACGAGGGCAAGTTTATTCATCGGTTCTTCTCCTGACTGGAATTGGATGGGGGTTTTTTCGCGGCGGCTGTGCTTGCGCTGGCCACCAGACGGAACTTGATCTGCACTTCATTGGCGACGGTGCCGAAATCGGCCCAGACGCCGCCGCCGATGTCGTAGTCGGCGCGCATGAGTACCAGGCTGCCTTCGAAGGTGGCGCTGTTGCCCTGCTGGGTCACGGTGACCGGCGTGCTGAGATCGCGCGTCCTGCCCTTGATGCTCATCTTGCCGGCAACCTCGTAGCGATTGCCGCCCAGCGGTTTGACCGACGTCGACACGAATTTCGCGACAGGAAAGGCCTTGGTATTGAACCAGTCCTTGCTCGCGACTTCGTCGTCGGCATCCTTCGAGCCGGCATCGATGCTGGCCAGGTCGATCTCCAGCTCGGCCCTGGCCGCAGCGGGCTTGGCGGGGTCGAAGGAAAGCTTGCCGCGGAAGCTCTTGAAGCTGCCTTCGACCGGCACGTTCATCTGCTTCGAAACAAAGGCGAGCGAACTCTTGCCGGGCTGCAACTGATTGAACTCGATGGCCTGCACGGTCGGCGCCGTGATTGCCAGAGCGCAGCCAAGGATCATGCCTGCCTTGAGGTACTTCATTTGCAGTCTCCGCTAGCGGTGTTGCGCAGAAAAGGGATCATGCGGGTGAGCACGTCGTCCCGATCGATAAAATGGTGCTTGAGTGCGGCACCGATGTGGAGGAAGACCAGGGCAGCCATGCTGAAGTTCAGCAGCATGTGAAGTTGCAGCAGCAGGTCGCCCAGTTCCTTGTCCTTTTCCAGCAGGTCCGGCAGCGGCAATACGCCGAACCAGACGGTCTGGAATCCCTTGGCCGAACTCATCAGCCAGCCGGATAGCGGCACGGCGAACATCAGCAGGTAAAGCAGTATATGCGTCGCTCCGGCAATGTTGCGCTGCCAGGCAGGCATGGCGGCCGGCAGTTCGGGCGGACGATGCAGGAGGCGCCAACCCAGGCGCAGCACCACGAACAGAAAGATCGTCACGCCGGCCCATTTGTGCCAGGAATAGATCCTGAGTTTCTGCGGCGACAGCGGCAGGTCGACCATATACAGCCCGACCGAAAAGCTGCCGATGATGGCGAATGCGAGCAGCCAGTGCAGGCCGATGGCAACGCGGGTATAGCTTGATCTCGAATCGGGAGCGGGTGTCGGGCTCATGGTGCGGGTGGGCAAGGCGATCTTTTGCGGGACGCGTAGTTTATGCGGAGCGCGGATGGAGAGGGGCATATCCCACCGGGGGATACCGTCCCCGATGGCAAGCATCGGGGACATATAATCGGCGCATGCCACGCTTTGCCGCGAACCTTTCCTTCCTGTTCACCGAGCGTCCTTTCCTTGAGCGCTTTGCGGCGGCGCGAGCGGCCGGCTTCGCCGCAGTCGAGTTCCATTTTCCCTATGAACATGAGCGCGCGGCACTGGCCGAGGTGGTGCTGACCTCAGGCCTGGACGTCGTGCTGTTCAACCTGCCGGCCGGCGACTGGGCCGCCGGCGAGCGCGGCATTGCCTGCCATCCGCGGCGCATCGCCGAATTTCAGGACGGCGTCGGCCTCGCCATCGACTACGCGCGCTTGCTCGGTTGCGCCCGGCTTAATTGCCTGGCTGGGATTGCGCCGGACGGGGTCAGCCGTGACAAGGCGCACGAAACCCTGGTCGAGAACCTGCGCTTTGCCGCCGCGGTGACGGCGCGCGCGGGAATCCGGCTGCTGCTGGAACCGCTCAATACGCGCGACACACCGGGCTTTTTCGTCGCCACGTCGCGTGCCGCTCTGGACGTGATCGATGCCGTCGGCAGCGACAACCTGCGCCTGCAGTACGACATTTTCCATGCCCAGGTCATGGAGGGCGATCTGGCCCGCACGCTGCAGGACCATTTGGCGCAAGTCGGCCACATCCAGCTGGCGGACAACCCGGGGCGGCACGAACCCGGCACCGGCGAAATCAACTTTCCCTTCCTGCTGCGGCATATCGATCGCATCGGCTATGAAGGCTGGGTGGGCTGCGAATACAAGCCAAGCGGACGCACCGAGGATTCTTTCGGCTGGCTGGGGGTCTGGCGGTGATCTATCTGCACCAGCGCGCGCTGCTGCGCGAATTGTTCGACGCTGCGGTGGCCGCGGCCGCTCCGGCGCATTGCCTGCCGGCCTGGCTGCCGGAGCCGCCCGATGCGGCACGTGGCCGCACCGTGATAGGCGGCGCCGGCATGGCGGCGGCTGCCATGGCGCGGGCCGTCGAGGAAAATTGGCGCGGCGATCTGGAACGCGTCTCCGGCATCGTCGTCACGCGCTACGGACATGGCTTGCCGACGCGGTGCATCGAAGTCGTCGAAGCCTCGCATCCGGCGCCCGACGCGGCCGGGCAGGCAGCGGCCGCGCGGATACTTGATGCGGTGCGCGGCTTGACGGCGGACGACCTGGTGCTGGTGCTGCTGTCCGGCGGCGGCTCGGCCCTGCTCGCGGCGCCGATGGCCGGCATCACGCTGGACGAGAAGCGCGCGGTGACCAAGGCCTTGCTCGCCTGCGGCGCCGGCATCGGCGAAATCAACTGCGTCAGGAAGCATCTGTCGGCGCTCAAGGGCGGCCGCCTGGCGCTCGCCGCCGCGCCCGCCCGAGTGCTGACGCTGGCGATTTCCGATGTGCCGGGCGACGAGCTGTCGACCATCGCCTCCGGCCCCACCGTGCCGGATCCGACTACCTGCGCCGATGCGCTGGAAATCGTCGGCCGCTATGGCATAGCGCTGCCGGATGCCGCACGCGAGGCGCTGCTGACGGGTGCGGCGGAAACTCCCAAACCCGACAACCCGGGATTCGCGCGCTGCGAGTCGCACATCATTGCCACGGCGCAGGGCTCGCTGGCGGCGGCGGCCGACCTGGCGCGTGCCCGCGGCATCGTGCCGCTGGTGCTGGGCGATGCCATCGAAGGCGAGTCGCGCGAGGCGGCGCGCGTGCTGGGCGGGATCGCGCTGTCCTGCGCTACGCACGGCGTGCCCCTGGCGGCGCCCTGCGTGCTGCTCTCGGGCGGCGAGACGACCGTCACTGTCAGGGGCGCCGGGCGCGGCGGGCGCAATGTCGAATTCCTGCTCGGCCTGGCGCTGGCGCTCGGCGGACATGCCCGCATTTCGGCCATCGCCTGCGATACGGATGGCATCGACGGTTCGGAAGACAATGCAGGTGCCATGGTCTTGCCGGATACGCCGGCGCGGGCCCTCGCCGCCGGATTTGATTTGCATGCGCACCTGTCCGAGAATGACGCCTACAGCGTGTTTGCCGCACTGGGTGACCTGGTCGTCAGCGGGCCGACGCGCACCAATGTGAATGACTTCAGGGCGATCCTCATTGAACCCCATTGAACCGACAGAAGGCCTGCCATGACACAGCGCGAACACTCTGCCGAGGCCGCACAGGATTTTGCCGGCATCGATCGCGCGGCGCTGCTGGCCGAGCTGGCGCGCATTCTGCCGCCGGCCGCATTACTTTCCGCCGACGAAGATCTGAAGCCTTACGAGTGCGATGGCCTCTCCGCCTATCGCCAGCTGCCGCTTGCGGTGGCCCTGCCGGAAACCGAGGCGCAGGTGGTGGCGGTGATCAAGGCCTGCCGCGCCGCCGGCGCGCCAATCGTTGCCCGCGGCGCGGGCACAGGGCTTTCGGCCGGTGCCCTGCCA
>VEPA01000255.1 GCA_012026675.1 Betaproteobacteria bacterium
AAATACACCCTGACCCAGCCGCTGCCGTTCTGGGGCAAGCGCGACCTCAAGCGGGAGGCGGCCGAAGCCGAGGTGGACGTGGCGAAGGGCCGCGCCGGCATGACTTGGACGGAGCAGGCGGCGCGGATCAAGACTGCCTACGCGCAATATTTCGCCGTAGGCAAGCTGATCGGGTTGAACCGGGAAGTCATCGACCTCATCGACCGCCTCGACGGCATCACCCAGGCGCGCTATGCCGGCGGGCTGGCGCCGCAGCAGGACGCGATCCGCGTCCAGGTGGAACGCACCGCGATGAGGAGCGAACTGATCCAGATGGAAACCGAGCACCACCACGCCAGCGCCCGCCTCAATGCCTTGCTGGCGCGTCCGGCGAATTCGCCGCTGGCGGCCCCGGAACGCCTGCGGCCGCTGCCCGCCGCCGCCCGGCTCGATTATGCGGCGCTGGAAGAGCGACTGCGCGGCAGTAATCCGCAACTCTTCGCCGACGACGCCAGGATACGCGCGGCGGAGAAGAACCGCGACCTGGCCTATCGCAACCGCTATCCCGATTTTGCCGTCGGCGTCTCGCCGATCCAGATGCGCAACCGTGTCAATGAGTGGGAGCTGATGCTCGAATTCAACATCCCGCTGCAGCAGGAAAGCCGTCGCAGCCAGGAACGCGAGGCCGAGAAGATGATCGAAGTCACGCGTGCGCGCAAGGATGCCAGCGCAAACCAGCTGCTGGCGGATCTGGCTGAGAACCTTTCCGCGCTGGACGCCGCGCGGCGCACGGAAAATCTGGCGCAAACCAGTTTGTTGCCGCAGGCCGACCTCACCTTCCAGGCCGCGCTCGCCGGCTACGAGAACGGCAAAGTGGACTTCGCCACCCTGCTCGACGCGCAGCGGCAGATCCGCAGGGCCAGGCAGGACGTCATCAGGGCGCAGGCCGAGCAGCAGGCCCGACTGGCCGACATCGAACGATTGATCGGGGAAGATTTATGAAATATGCAACACCGGCCGTGCTGGCCGCCCTGCTGCTGGCCGTCGGCGGCGGCTACTGGCTGGGCAAGGGCGCAAGAGTCGGCGCCGGCGACACGGCGACCGTGGCTGCCTCCGGCAAGGGAGAGACTGCCGCGTCCGAAGCTGCGGCATCAAAACCGCGCAAATTGCTCTACTACCGCAATCCGATGGGCCTGGCCGACACCTCTCCGGTGCCGAAGAAGGATTCAATGGGCATGGATTACATCGCGGTGTATGAGGGCGAGGACGATGCCGGCGCGGCCGCCGGCGAGCTGAAGATCAGTACCGAAAAGGTGCAGAAGCTCGGCGTCAAGACCGAGCCCGCGGCGCTGCGCGAACTGGCGCGCCAGGTGAGGGCATCCGGCCGGGTCGAAATCGACGAACGCCGCGTGCATACCGTGGCGCCGAAATTCGAAGGCTGGGTCGAGCGCCTGCACGTCAGCGCCACCGGCCAGCCGGTAGGCAAGGGTCAGCCGCTGTTCGAGGCCTACAGCCCGGAACTGGTTTCGGCCCAGCGCGAGTACGTGGTCGCCGCCGGCGGCGTCGCGGCCCTGAAGGATGCCAGCGCCGAAACCCGGTCCGGCATGCGCCAGTTGTCCGAGGCAAGCCTGACGCGCCTGCGCAACTGGGATATTTCCGAGGAACAGATCAAGGCGCTGGCCGCGGGCGGCGAGGCGAAGCGCACGCTGACCTTTCGGTCGCCGGCAGGCGGCGTGGTGCTGGAGAAGAAGGCGGTGGCCGGCATGCGCTTCATGCCGGGCGAGATGCTGTACCAGATCGCCGACTTGTCCTCGGTCTGGGTCCTGGCCGATGTTTTCGAGCGTGACATCGGGCAGATCAAACCCGGGCAGAAGGTCAGGGTGGCGATCAGCGCTTACCCGGAAAAATCCTTCAGCGGTACCATCGCCTACATCTATCCGACGCTCAAGGCCGAGACGCGCACGGTGCCGGTACGCATCGAACTCGCCAATCCCGGCGGACTGCTGAAGCCGGCGATGTATGCCAGCGTCGAACTCGATGTGGGCGGTCGCGACACGGTGGTGACGGTGCCGCTTTCGGCCGTGATTGACAGCGGCACGCGGCAGATGGTGCTGCTGCAGAAAGGTAGCGGTCGTTTCGAACCGCGCGCGGTCAAGCTCGGCGCGCGCAGTGACGAGTACGTCGAAGTGCGCGAAGGAGTCGGCGCTGGCGACACGGTGGTGGTCGCCGCCAACTTCCTGATCGATGCCGAAAGCAATCTCAAGGCCGCGCTGGCCGGCTTTGCGGCGGCCCCGGACGCCGGATCGGCGCCTGCGGCGAAGGCGGTCAGCCACAAGGCGAGCGGCACGCTCGATGCCATCGACGCCAAGGCCGGCAGCGTCACGGTGACACACGGCCCGGTCGCCAGCCTGAAGTGGCCGGCGATGACCATGGATTTCATGCTCGCGAACCCGTCGCTGACGGACAGGCTCAAGGCCGGCAGTCCGGTCGACTTCGAATTCGTCGAGCGCAAACCGGGCGAGTGGGTGATCACCCGCATGAATCCGAAGGAGGAGACGAAGCCCCTGTCACCGGCCGCCGCCGCGTCGTCATCGGCGCACAAGGGCCACTGAAATGCTGAGTGCCCTGATCGCCTGGTCGGCGCGCAACAAGTTCCTCGTCGTCATCGCCACGATTTTCATCACCCTGGCCGGCATCCACGCCGTGCTGAAGACACCGCTCGATGCCTTGCCCGATCTGTCCGATGTGCAGGTCATCATCTACACCGAAGTACCGGGGCAGGCGCCGCAGGTGGTCGAGGACCAGGTCACCTATCCGCTGACGACGGCCATGCTCTCGGTGCCGAAGTCGAAGGTGGTGCGCGGCTTTTCATTTTTCGGCGCCTCCTTCGTCTATGTCATTTTCGAGGACGGCACAGACATCTACTGGGCCCGCTCGCGCGTGCTGGAGTATCTGAATTTCGCCGCAGGCCGCTTGCCGAAAGGCGTGACGCCGCAACTCGGTCCCGATGCAACCGGGGTCGGCTGGGTCTACCAGTACGTGGTGCTGGCGAAGGACAAGTCGCTGGCCGAACTGCGCACCATCCAGGACTGGTTCATCCGCTACCAGCTGACCAAGGCGCCCGGCGTGGCCGAAGTCGCCAGCATCGGCGGCTTCGTCCAGCAGTACCAGGTGGTGGTCGATCCGGTCAAGCTGCGCGCCTATGGCATTCCGCTGATGACAGTGGTGCAGGCCATCCGCGATTCGAACCGCGATGTCGGCGGCCGCGTCGTCGAAATGGCCGAGACCGAGTACATGGTGCGCGGCCGTGGCTACCTGCGCGGCCGGGCCGACAGCGAGGGCCTGGTGGTGAAATCCGAGCGCGGCACGCCGGTGCTGATCCGCGACGTCGCCCGCGTCGAACTGGGCCCCGACGAGCGGCGCGGAGTCACCGAACTCAATGGCGAGGGCGAAGTGGTGTCGGGCATTGCGATGGCGCGCTACGGACAGAACGCGCTCGACGTGATTCATGGCGTCAAGGAAAAGCTGGCCGAGATCGCACCCGGGCTGCCCGCCGGCGTCAGCATCGAAACCGTGTACGACCGTTCCGACCTGATCCACCGCGCGATCCAGACCCTGAAGACTACGCTGATCGAGGAAAGCCTGATCGTTGCCGCGGTCTGCCTGGTATTCCTGCTGCATGTCAGGAGCGCGCTGGTGGCGATCATCATGCTGCCGGTCGGCGTGCTGATTGCCTTCATCGCCATGCGCGCGCTGGGCATGAATTCCAACATCATGAGCCTGGGCGGGGTAGCGATCGCCATCGGCGCCATGGTCGATGCCGCCATCGTCATGATCGAGAACGCGCACAAGCACCTGGAGCGGCTGAAGGAAGGCCACTCCAACAATGAGCGCACCGAGGCCATTATTGCCGCGTGCAGGGAAGTCGGTCCCGCGCTGTTCTTCTCGCTGCTGATCATCACCGTGTCCTTCCTGCCGGTATTCACGCTCGAAGCGCAGGAGGGCCGCCTGTTCTCGCCGCTGGCCTACACCAAGCCCTTCGCCATGGCCGGTGCGGCACTGCTGTCGGTGACGCTGGGGCCGGTGCTGATGCCGTTTTTCATTCGCGGCCGGATCATGCCGGAGGCGAGGAATCCGGTGAATCGCCTGCTGATCTGGACTTACCGGCCGATCATCGCCTGGGTCATGCGCTGGAAGCGCAGCACCATCGTGCTCGCCGTCGCGACGCTGGCCGTCAGCTTGTATCCGGCCTCGCGGCTGGGCAGCGAGTTCATGCCGACGCTCAACGAGGGCACGCTGTTCTACATGCCGACCTCGCTGCCCGGCATGTCGATCACCAAGGCCGCCGAGCTGCTGCAGGTGCAGAACCGCATCATCAGGAGCTTTCCCGAGGT
>VEPA01000100.1 GCA_012026675.1 Betaproteobacteria bacterium
AGCTCGGCGTTTCACGGACCCCGGTGCGCGAAGCCCTGGCGCGGCTGGAAAGCGAAGGCATGATCGTGGTCGAGGGCCGCGGCTTCGTGGTCCCGGAACTCACCGACGCCGACGTCGAGGAAATCTACCAGCTGCGCTTCCTGCTCGAACCGGCCGCGGCGCGCATTGCCGTCGCCGAAGTGACCGGAGCGGCCGCCCTCGCCAGCCTGGCATCGGCGATCGACGATGCCACCGCGGCCGAGAAGAAGGGCGATTTCCGCGCCTTCCTCGACGCCAACAGCCGCTTCCACAATGCCTGGCGCGCGCTGATTCCGAATCGGCGGATGTCGAAACTCCTCGACCAGTATGTCGGCCATGTCCGCTTTCTGCGCGTCCTGACCCTGGGCGATGCGGGCGCCAGGAAGACTGCCCTTACCGGCATGAAGAACATTCATGCCGCATTCAAGAAACGCGATGCAGACGCTGCCGCCGCGGCGATGCACAAGCACCTCGAAGCCGCCAAGCACTTTCTCATCACGGCCATTGAACAGATCGACCAGGAAAAGAAGTCGGAACAAAGCACCTCCGTCGGCTAGAAACGCTCCGTGCCACCCGTTGCCGGCGGGGCGCAAAGATTCGGGCCGGAAGGCCACATGCCTCGCCTAGCCGGGAAATCGAAATGACCTACAAAGCAGAAATTCCTTACGGCGCCTACTGGAGCACGCCCTTTGCCCGCTGGCAAGGCAGCTTCGCCAACCTGCACAGCATAGAGTTCGCCGCCCATGTCGCAAAGCTCGAATTGGCCAGGCGCAAGATCGATGCGGCAACTTTCGACTACGGCGCGCTCGGTATGTCGGTACCCCAAAAGCACGCCTTCTACGGCTTGCCCTGGCTCGCCGGCATGATCGGCGCGACGCAAGCCGGCGGCCCGACGCTGATGCAGGCCTGTGCCACCGGCGTGCGCACGCTGCTCGCCGCGACGCAGGAAATCGAAACCGGCATGGCCACCACGGCGCTCGCGATCAATTGCGACCGCACCTCGAACGGACCGCACATCTATTACCCCAATCCGCGCGGCCCCGGTGGCACCGGCGCGGCAGAAGACTGGGTGATGGAGAACTTCAACTGCGATCCGCTGGGCGGCCACACGATGCTGCAGACGGCGGAAAACGTTGCCGCGAAACATGGCATCGGCACGGCCGAACAGCACGAACTGGTGCTGCGCCGCGAGGAGCAGTACCGCATGTCGCTGGAGAATGAATCGGCCTTCCTCAAGCGCTTCATGACCCTGCCCTTCGAGGTGCCGGCTCCCAACTTCAAGAAGACTGCCGGCACGATGGCCGGCGATGAAGGCGTCTCGCAATCCACGCCCGAAGGCCTGGCGAAACTGAAACCGGTCATGCCGGGTGGCGTGGTCACCTTTGGCGCCCAGACCCATCCGGCCGACGGCAATGCGGCGATTGTCGTCACCACGCGCGAGAAGGCGCGGGAACTCTCCGCCAACCCGAAGATTGCCGTGCGCCTGCATGGCCGCGGCCTGGCTCGCGTCGCGCTGGCCTACATGCCGGAGGCCATGCTGCCGGCGGCGCAACGGGCGCTTGAACAAGCCGGCCGCAGTGTGGGGCAGATGAAGGCGATCAAGACCCACAACCCTTTCGCCGCCAACGATATCTTCTTTGCCAGGCAGACCGGGGCCGACCTGAATTCCATGAACAACTACGGCTGCTCGCTGGTCTGGGGTCATCCGCAGGCGCCGATGGGTACGCGTTCCATCATCGAACTTATCGAGGAACTGGCTTCGCGCGGCGGCGGCTTCGGGCTGTTCACGGGCTGCGCCGCGGGTGACACGGCGATGGCGGTAGTTCTCGAAGTCTGCGACGCCTAGTTCTCACCATGAGCATCGCCGACTGGATAAACCGCAATGCGGCGCTGGCGCCCGACAAGGCGGCGATTCGCTTTCCCGGGCAGGAGGTGTCCTACGCGGGGCTCGCCACCCAAGTGGATCAACTTGCGTCGGCCCTCGCCGCCTCGGGCGTAAAAAATGGCAGTTGCGTTTCCTATCTCGGCGTGAACAGCCCGGAAATGCTCGCCCTGCTATTCGCCAGTGCCCGCCTCGGCGCGCTGTTCATGCCGCTCAACTGGCGCCTGGCGGGACCGGAGCACCAGCAGATGCTGAATGACTGTCCGCCGGCGCTGCTTTTCGTCGAAGCGCAGTACGTGGCCCAGACCGAGGCTTTCCGCAGCGCGCTAGGCGCCACGACGCTGGTCAGCTTCGGCGATGCCGGCGCCGAGTGGATTTCCTGGACCGATTTCTGCGACCGCGCTACAGGCATGGCGCCGCACGATCCGCAGGGCGGCGCCGACACGCCACTACTGATCTGCTACACCTCCGGCTCCACCGGAAAGCCCAAGGGCGTGGTGCTAACGCAGCGCGCGCTGGAATGCAATGCCGCCAACAGCGTCGACATGCACGAGCTGACGACAGACGACGTGATCCTCACCACGCTGCCGCTGTTCCATGTCGGCGGCCTCAACAACCAGACCACGCCTGCGCTGCAGGCCGGCTGCACGGTGGTGCTGCATCCCAAATTCGACGCCGATGCGACCTTCGACGCCATCGAGCAGGAGGGCGTCACGCTGACCGTGCTGGTGCCGGCCCAACTCGACATGATGATGGCGCATCGCCGTTGGGCCAGCGCCGACTTTTCCAGACTGCGCATGATCACCACCGGATCGACCATCGTGCCGATGCACGTGATCCGCGCCGTGCATGCCAAGGGCGTGCCGCTGGTGCAGGTGTATGGCTCGACCGAAACCTGCCCGATTGCGGTGTACCTCAAGGCCGGCGATGCAATGCGCAAGGTCGGTTCGACCGGCAAGGTGGCGGCGCACTGCCAGTTGCGCATCGTCGATAGCTACGGAGCCGACGTGAAGCCTGGTGCCACCGGCGAGATCCTGATCAAGGGCGACAATGTCATGAGCGGCTACTGGCAAGCGCCGCAGGCCACCGCCGCGGTGCTGGTCGACGGCTGGTTCCACAGCGGCGACATGGGCCATCTCGACGAGGAAGGCTATCTCTACGTCGATGGCCGCAGCAAGGAAATGATCATCTCCGGCGGCGAGAACATCTACCCGGCCGAGATCGAGAACCTGCTGATCGAATCTCCCGACATCGCCGAAGCTTCCGTGATCGGCAGGGCCGACGCGCGCTGGGGCGAGGTCGTGGTCGCCGTGGTGGTACCCAGGGCGAACCGCGAGCTGACCAGCGAGCAGGTGCTGAAGCTGCTCGACGGCCGCATCGCCCGCTACAAGCATCCCAAGGAAGTCGTTGTCGTCGAAGCCCTGCCTAAAACCGCGCTGGGCAAGATACGCAAGGACGACGTGCGCAAGATGGTCGCGCGTGGCAGCTAGGCAAAAACGAAAAAAAGAGACGGAGCACAGCTTATGACACTCAAGATCGGAATCGACGTCGGCGGCACCTTCACCGACTTCGTGGTGACCCGCGACGACGCCGAGCCGGCGATCTACAAGACGCTTTCGACTCCATCCGACCCGTCGATCGCCGTGGTCAACGGCCTCACCGACATCGCCGCCAGCATGAACCCGCCACTGACGCTGGAAGCCCTCGCGCCAACCATAGACACCATCGTCCATGGCACCACGGTGACCACCAACGCGACGCTGACCGGCACCGGCGCCAAATGCGGCCTGCTGACCACCGAGGGCGTGAGGGACGCCCTGGAAATGCGCCGCGGCATCCGCGAGGAGCAGTACAACAATCGCTATACCAACGTCAAGCCGCTGGTTCCGCGCTACCTGCGCGCCGGGGTCCGTGGCCGCCTCGACCGCCAAGGCCTTGAAACCACGCCGCTTGATCTGGCGCAAATCCGCGAGGCCATCGCCCTGTTCAAGCAGGAAGGTGTGCAGGCGGTCTCGATCTGCTTCATGAACTCGTTCGCCAATCCGGCCCACGAGCAGGCCGCCGCGGAACTTGTCAGGAAGGAAATGCCGGGCGCCTACCTCTCGGTATCGACCGACATCCTGCCGTCGATCCGCTTCTACGAACGCGTCAGCACCACGGCGCTGAATTCCTACGTCGGGCCCAAGCTCAACCATTATCTCGACCAGCTGGTCGGTCGCCTCAAGGGTATCGGCTTCCACGGCCTGCTGCTCATCATGCAGTCCAACGGCGGCGTCATCACGCCCCAGCTGGCGCGCGAAAAAGCCGCGCTGACGCTGCTCTCCGGCCCGGCAGGCGGGCCCGGCGCCGGCCTGTTCTATGTCCGCCTGCATGGCCAGAACAAGTGCATCACCACCGACATGGGCGGCACCAGCTTCGAAGCCTCGGTCGCCGTCGATGCGCCGATGATCAAAAACGACGGCGAGATCGCCCGCCACAAGATCGCCCTGCCCATGCTCGACATCCACACCATCGGCGCCGGCGGCGGCTCGATCGGCTGGCTCGACGAAGGCGGCATGTTGCGGATGGGCCCGCAAAGCGCCGGCGCCGATCCCGGCCCGGCCTGCTACAGCAAGGGTGGCCGGCTGCCGGCCACCACCGACGCCAACGTGGTGCTGGGCTACCTCGACCCAGGCTTCTTCGCCGGCGGCAGGATGAAACTCGATGCCGCCGCGGCGCGCGCCGCGAACGAGGAACACATCGCGAACCCCATGGGCCTTTCGGTCGAAGACGCCGCCGCCGGCATGTACCGCGTCGCCTGCAACAACATGGCGCAGGGCGTGCGCGAAGTCACCATCAAGCGCGGCTTCGATCCGCGCGAATTTCCGTTCATCCCGGCCGGCGGCGCCGGCCCGATCCATTCCTGCCTGATCTGCAGCGAGCTCGAAATCCCGCTGCAGATCGTGCCGCGCGAATCCTCGGTACTCTGCGCCTTCGGCATGCTGATGAGCGAGCTCAAGCACGACTTCGTGCGCACCTTCGTCTCCCGCCTCGAAGCCATCGACTGGGCCAGGCTCACGGCGATGATCGACGAAATGTCGGCCGACGGCACACGGCAACTTGTCGAGGAACGCATCGCCGAGGAGCGCCGCCGCTATGAAGTCAGGTTCGACTGCCGCTACATCAAGCAGTACCACGAGGTGTCCTTCAGCGTGCCGCGCGAACTGATCGACAGCCGCGACACGGTCGCCATTGCCGCGGCATTCAATGCCGAGCACAACCGGCTCTACGGCTATTCGCTGGAGGCCGAGAAGACGCCGATCGAGATCATCAACGTCCGCGTCCAGGCCATCGGCATCACCGACAAGCCGACCTACCGCCAGGAGGCGTGGGCCGGCGCCGATGCCGCAGGCGCCTTGAAGGGCAAGCGCAGCATGTACATCCCCGAGACCAAGACTTTCCGGGAAACCCCGGTCTATGACGGACACAAGATGCGTTGCGGCAACCGCATCACCGGGCCTGCCATGATCGAGCAGGAAACCACGGCAATCTTCGTCAGCGATGCCTACGACTGTGCGGTCGATGCCCTGGGCTCCTTCGTCATCTGGCAGAAGGGCCGCGAGGATCTCGCCGCGGCCTGCTTCAAGCAACAAGAGGAGGCCCTGGCATGAGCACCCAAAAGATTGATCCGATCCTGCTGTCGGTGTATGCGCGGACCTTCAAGTCCATCACCGACGAAATGAGCATTTCGATGGAGCAGCCCACGCGCTCGCCCATCCTCTGCGAGGCCAAGGACTACGTCACCGGCCTCTACGACGCCGACGGCAACATGCTGGAACAGACCGAGAACCTGCCCATCCTGGCCTTTTCGCTGGCGCCGGTGTGCAAGTACATCAAGGAATATTTCGGCGACGAGATCTATCCCGGCGACGTGATCTTCCACAACGACGTCTTCAGCCTGGGCAACCAGAACAACGACGTCGCCGCCTTCAAGCCGGTTTTCTTCGAAGACAAGCTGGTGGCCTGGACGGCGGTCAAGGGCCACCAGGCCGACATCGGCGGCAACGTCGCCGGCGGCTACAACCCGAATGCCGTCGAGGTCTGGCAGGAAGCCCTGCGCATCCCGCCGGTCAAGGTGGTCGAGCGCGGCAAGCTGCGCAAGGACGTCTGGAACCTGATCTTCGCCAACGTGCGCCTCGACATCGTGCAGCACGACATGAAGGCCGAGATGGGTGCCTGCACGGTCGGCGAGCGCCGCCTGCTCGAACTGCTGAAGAAATACGGCGTCGAGAGCTACGAGAGCCACAAGCAGGCCCTGTTCGAGGCCACGCGCAAGATGATGGAAGCCGAGATCGCCAAGATTCCCAACGGCAACTATTCCGGCGAAGGCTACGTGTATTACGACGGCCGCTTCGTCGGCTCGAAGTACACGATCCGCGTCGACATCGAGGTCAAGGACAGGCACATCAAGTTCGACTACTCGCGTACCGATCCGCAGACCAACGGCTTCGTGAACGGCACATTCACTTCCAGCGCCTCGGCCACGATACTCACCCTGCTGCAGATGGTGAATCCGGACATCCCGCACAACGAAGGCATGGTGCAGCCGATCGAGATCGTGATCCCCAGCGGCACGATACTGAATGCCGCCTACCCGAAGGCCACCACCTTCGGCAACCACCTCTGCCCGCCCAACGCCGACGCCCTCCAGCGCGCGCTGGCGCCTGTGATGCCCGATCGCGTCACGGCAGGCTGGAACAACCTGCTGGCGTCGCTGACCACCGGCCTCGATCCGAAGAACAACGAGAAATACGTGGACATCGGCTTCATGGGCCTCAAGGGCGGTTCCGGCGCCATGCTCGGCACCGACGGCTACGACCATATCGGCATGATCGACGCCTCGGGCGGCGTGCTCGACCAGGACTACGAGATGTTCGAACAGCAAACGCCGCACACCCTGATCCGCCACGAGCTGCTGACCGATTCGGCCGGCGCCGGCCAATGGCGTGGCGGGCTCGGCGTTGAGACCATATTCAAGATCGGCTCCGACGACACGCAACTGGTGACCTTCGGTGACGGCGACTTCGAGCCGGCCTTCGGCCTCTTTGGCGGTGGTGAAGGCGGCCTCAACTTCATCCGCCTGCATTATCCCGACGGCCAGACCGTGGTGCCAAAGAACAAGGACCTGATCACCGGCGTGCCGAAAGGCACCACCTACCACCAGGTCGCCAGCGGCGGCGGCGGCTACGGCGACCCCAAGAAGCGCGACCGCAAGCTGCTGGCCGAGGAGATTCGCAATGGCGTGATCACCCCCGAAGCGGCCAAGCGCGACTACG
>VEPA01000144.1 GCA_012026675.1 Betaproteobacteria bacterium
GAGATCGACACGCAGTTCGCTGGCGCCGGTAAAGCGTCCCGTAGCGGTTACGGCCTGCCCCTCGAATTCGAGCACGAAACTGTCGCCGGCATAGCCGGCACTGACCGCTTTTTCGGTTTCTCCGGCGCGCAGCCGGATCTCGCGCCGAGCGTTGCCATTCATGCGCCATCCGTCGCGTGCGTGCCAGGGGGAAAACGGATCGCGGCTCGCCACGGCGTCCGCCGCGGCGTATTGCTGGTCGCGAATCAGTTCGGCCAGCGCCGCCACCAGCCAGGCTTCGGCCGGCGGCTCGCTGCTTTCAGGAAAGAGAAAGGCGCGCTCGCGCTCGATTAGCCCGGTATCGAGGTCGGCCTGGGCAAAGGCCGGACAGGCGATCAGGCGCGACAGGAAACCGATGTTGTTCGAGACGCCCACCACGCGATAGTCGGCCAATGCCTGCAGCATGCGCGCCAGGGCGCGCTCGCGGGCATTGGTGTCGGATCCGTCCCAGACGATCAGCTTGGCGATCATCGGATCGTAATGCGGCGAGATCTCGTCGTCCTGTTCGACGCCGGTATCGACGCGGACATTCAGCGTTTCCGCCGGCGGCGCGAGGTGGATCAACCTACCGATGGAGGGCAGGAAGCCCTTGTCCGGATCTTCGGCATAGATTCGCGCTTCCAGCGCGTGGCCGCGGATCACGAGCTGTTCCTGGCGCAGCGGCAGCGTCTCGCCGGCGCCGACTTTCAATTGCCATTCGACCAGGTCGAGGCCGGTGATCATCTCGGTCACCGGATGCTCGACCTGCAGGCGCGTGTTCATTTCCATGAAATAGAACGTGCCGTCCTGATTGACGATGAACTCGACGGTGCCGGCGCCGACGTAGCCGACCGCCCTGGCGGCATCGACGGCCGCCTTGCCCATGGCGGCGCGCCGCTCGGCGGTCATGCCGGGCGCCGGTGCTTCCTCCAGAACCTTCTGGTGGCGGCGCTGCACCGAGCAGTCGCGCTCGAACAGATAGACGCAATTGCCATGGCTGTCACCGAAGACCTGGATCTCGATGTGGCGCGGTCGCTGCAGATACTTCTCGATCAGTACGTGCTGGTCGCCAAAACTGGATGCCGCCTCGCGCTTGCAGGAGGACAGCGCTTCGAGGAAGTCCCCGCTTGCGGCAACCGCACGCATGCCCTTGCCCCCACCGCCGGCCGCCGCCTTGATCAGCACCGGGTAGCCGATCTTGTCGGCTTCCTCCCAGAGCAAGGCGGGTTCCTGGTTGTCGCCGTGATAGCCGGGGGTCAGCGGCACGCCGGCCTTCTCCATGAGCTTCTTGGCTTCGGATTTGGAACCCATGGCACGGATCGCCGTCACCGGCGGGCCGATGAAGACGATGCCGTTCGCAGCACAGGCTTCGGCAAACTCCTCGTTCTCGGAGAGGAAGCCGTAGCCTGGATGGACGGCCTGGGCGCCGGTGGTCAGCGCGGCGGCTATGATCTTGTCCACCACCAGATAGGATTCCCTGGGCGGCGGCGCACCGATGCAGACGGCCTCGTCGGCCAAGCGCACATGGCGCGCGCCGGCATCGGCCTCGGAATACACGGCGACGGTGCGGATGCCCATGCGCCGTGCGGTCTTGATGACGCGGCAGGCGATTTCTCCCCGGTTGGCAATCAGAATTTTGGTGAACATCGTGTCAGCCCTGGGCGATCCAGTTGGGTTTGCGCTTCTCCAGAAAGGCGGTCATCCCTTCGCGGCCCTCTTCGCTGGCGCGCACGCGCGTGATGCGTTGCGCGGTGTCCTCGATGACTGCCAGCGAGAGCGGCTTCCAGGCCACGGCGCTGATCAGTTTCTTGCACTCCGCAAGCGCCTCCGGCCCGTTGCCCAGCAGCGCATCGACGATCTCGCCCAAGGCTTCGTCGAGCGCGGCTTCGTCCGTCACCATCTCGTGGAGCAGGCCGATGCGGTAGGCCTCGGCGGCTGAGAAGCGCTCCGCCGTCAGCATGTAGCGCCGCGCGTAGCGTTCGCCGATGGCGGCGATGACATGCGGGCTGATTACGGCAGGGATGATGCCGAGCCGGACTTCGGTCAGTGCAAACTGGGCGTCGAAGGTCGAAATCGCCACGTCGCAGCAGGCGATCAGGCCGACGCCGCCGCCATAGGCCGGACCCTGGATGCGGGCGATGGTCGGCTTCGGGCATTGCGCCAGGCGGCGCAGCATCTCGGCCAGCGCGCGCGAATCGCGCAGGTTTTCCTCGGCGGAATAAGCGGCGGCGCGCTTCATCCAGTTGAGGTCGGCACCGGCGCAAAAGCTCTTGCCGCTGCTCGAAATCACCAGCACGCGCACGGCCGGATCGGCCGCCATCTGTTCGATCGATGTCGACAACTCGGCGATCAGCGCGTCGTCGAAAGCGTTGTGCCGTTCGGGACGGTTGAGGGTAATGATGCCGACCCCGAGGTCGGTTTCGGTAACGATGTTGTTGTACATGGGCTCCCCCTTTATTGATCGCAGATTGCTTTTACATGCGGAACACGCCGAACCTGGTCGGCAGGATGGGTGCGTTGAGCGAGGCGGAAATGCCCAGGCCCAGGGTACGTCGCGTCTGCGCCGGATCGAGGATGCCGTCGTCCCAGATGCGCGCCGTGGCGTAGTAGGGATGGCCCTGGGTTTCGTACTGGGCGCGGATCGGGGCGCGGAAAGCTTCCTCGTCCTCCTTGCTCCATTGCTTGCCGGCAGACTCCATGCCGTCGCGCTTGATGGTGGACAGCACCGAGGCGGCCTGCTCGCCGCCCATCACGCTGATGCGCGCGTTGGGCCACATCCAGAGCATGCGCGGGCTGTAGGCGCGGCCGCACATGCCGTAGTTGCCGGCGCCGAAGGAGCCGCCGATGATCATGGTGAACTTCGGCACTTGCGTGGTCGCCACGGCGGTGACCATCTTCGCGCCGTCCTTGGCAATCCCGCTGTTTTCGTACTTGCGGCCGACCATGAAGCCGGTGATGTTCTGCAGGAACAGGAGCGGAATGCCGCGCTGGGAGCACAACTCGATGAAGTGCGCGCCCTTCTGCGCCGACTCGCCGAAGAGGATGCCGTTGTTGGCGACGATGCCCAGCGGATAACCGGAAAGGCGCGCGAAACCGGTGACCAGCGTGGTGCCGTAGCGTGACTTGAACTCGTCGAAACGCGAACCATCGACCAGGCGCGCGATGACTTCGCGCACGTCATAGGGCTTGCGCGTATCTGACGGAATCACGCCCCAGAGTTCAGACGGATCGTAGAGCGGTTCCTCCGGCGTGGCGATTTCCAGCGACACGGGCTTTTGCCAGTTCAGGTTGCCGACGATGCGCCGCGCGATGGACAGCGCGTGGTGGTCATTTTCGGCCAGGTGGTCGCAAACCCCGGAGATGCGCGTATGCACGTCGCCGCCGCCGAGATCCTCGGCGCTGACCACTTCGCCGGTGGCGGCCTTGACCAGCGGCGGGCCGCCGAGAAAGATCGTGCCCTGGTTCTTGACGATGACCGACTCGTCCGACATGGCCGGCATGTAGGCGCCGCCCGCCGTGCAGGAACCCATGACGATGCCGATCTGCGGAATGCCCAGCGCCGACATGTTGGCCTGGTTGTAGAAGATGCGGCCGAAGTGCTCGCGATCGGGAAAGCCCTCGTCCTGCGTCGGCAGGTTGGCCCCGCCGGAATCTACCAGGTAGATGCAGGGCAGGCGATTCTGCTGCGCGATTTCCTGTGCGCGCAAATGCTTCTTCACGGTCAACGGGAAATAGGAGCCGCCCTTCACCGTCGCATCGTTGGCGACGATCATGCATTCGACGCCCTGGACCCGGCCGATGCCCGTGACGACGCCGGCCGAGGCCACATCGCCGCTGTACATGCCGTACGCGGCCAGGGCCGAGAATTCGAGAAAAGCCGCGCCGGGATCGATCAGCGCATTGATGCGCTCGCGCGGCAGCAATTTGCCGCGCGCCTTGTGCTTGGCCGCGGTTTCCGGCGAACCGCCGCCCGAGACCGAAATGGTCTTCTCGCGCAGGTCGGCGACCAGCGCGCTCATCGCCGCCGCATTGGCCTTGAACTCCTCGCTGCGCGTGTTGAGCCTGGATTTGATGACGGACACTAGAACCCTCCCGTGGCGAGCCACTTTTCGATTTGCGGCAGGCGGTCTGCGCCCCAGAAGGGCTCGCCATCCACCATGAAATAAGGTGCGCCGAACATGCCTTTGGCGATCGCGGCGTCTGTTTCCTGCTTGAGGCGGTCCTTGATCTCCGGCGTGGCGATGGCCGCAGTGAAGGCGTCGCGGTCGATGCCGAGGCCGGCCACGATATCCAGCACCACCGGCAATTCGCTGATGTCGCGATCATCCACCCAATAGGCGCGGAACACGGCATGGGCGAATACACGCGCCCTGTTGCAATCCTGGCCGTGCAGCCAGTAGTAGCCGCGCGCCGCGGCCAGCGAGGCGAGCGGAAACTTGGATGGAAACTTGTAGGATATGCCGAGGAAGCGCGCCGAGCGCTCGATGTCGCGCTTGCTGTATTCGCCCTTGAGCGGCACCGTAAGCAGGAGTGGCAGGCCGGAAGCTTTGAAGGCGGCGCCGAGCATGATCGGCCGCCACTTGCCCCGGCGATCGTATTTCGCCGCGAGTTCGTCGATGCGCTCGCTGGCGAGGTAGGAATACGGCGAGGAAAAGTCGAACCAGATCTCGATGGGCTGTTTCGCGGCGCGCATTTCTTGCCTCCTGTTCCCCAGCCGGCCAGCGGATGGCCGGGCATCAGTTGGTAGGGGTGCTGCCAGCCCGGCAGGCCGGCAATGCGTGCCGACCATTCGCGGATGTTCGGGTACTCGTTCCAGTCCACGCCAATCTCCTCTGGCCAGAAGACATAGCCTGCCAGGGAAAAGTCGGCGATGGTGGGACGGCGGCCGACGACCCACTGGCGCCCGGCGAGGTAGCTGTCAAGCACTTTCCATGCGGTTTCGGCGCGTGTCCGAAACGCGGCCAGCACCGCCGGATCGGCGCCCGGCACGAAATTGCGCAGGTAGCGCAGCGTCGCCGTGTAGCTGGTGAATTTGTGGTTGTCGAACAGCGTCCAGCGCAGGATCTCGCGCCGCTCGTCGTTGTCCTGCGGGCCGTAGGTGCCTAGCGCCTCGGCCAGGTAATCGAGGATCACGCCGGACTGCGACCAGATGCGGCCGCGATGTTCGAGCAGCGGCACTTCGCCCATTACGTTGAGCGCGCGGTATTCCGGCGTCTTCGTCGCGCCGTGGAAAAAATCGACGAAGCGCGGCTCCCAGTCGGCACCGGACACGGCCAGCATCAGCGCCGGCTTGTAGGCGTTGCCTGACTGAGCGAAACAGTGCAGGGTGTATTCGGCCATGGATGCTCCCGCGTATCGTGGCTTAAAGCTTGTGAAGAAATCGTAGCGAGCGGGCCGCAGCGGGGTGCGGCCGGAGCGCAGCTACCGGAATGTACGCGTTTGTACATGAGGATAGCGAGCACCGCCCAATCACCGATCCGGCACGCGCAGTAGATTTATTCATAAGCTTCGGCCGATGACCAGGCGCTGGATGTCTGAGGCGCCTTCGTAGATCTGGCAGACGCGCACGTCGCGGTAGATGCGCTCGACCGGGAAGTCGCTGACGTAGCCGTAGCCGCCATGGATCTGGATGGCGTCGGAGCAGACCTTCTCGGCCATCTCGGAAGCAAACAGCTTGGCCATCGAGGCCTCCTTGAGGCAGGGCCGGCCGGCGTCGCGCAGGGCCGCGGCGTGATGCACCATCTGCCGCGCGACTTCGATCTGCGTCGCCATGTCGGCAAGGCGGAAGTTCACCGCCTGGTGTTCGAAGATCGGCTTGCCGAAGCTCTCGCGTTCATGCGAGTACTGCAGCGCCGCCTCGAAGGCCGCGCGGGCCATGCCGACGGCCTGCGCCGAAATGCCGATGCGGCCGCCTTCGAGGTTCGAGAGCGCAATGCGGTAGCCCTGCCCTTCGGTGCCGAGCAGGTTTTCTGCCGGAATGCGGCAGTTCTCGAACAGGATCTGCGCCGTGTCGGAAGCATGCTGGCCGAGCTTTTCCTCGACGCGGGCGACGATGTAGCCGGAGGTTTCTGCCGGCACGATGAAGGCCGAAATGCCCTTCTTGCCGGCGCCCGGATCGGTGACAGCGAAGACCACGGCGACCTGTGCGTTCTTGCCCGTGGTGATGAACTGCTTGACGCCGTTGAGCACCCAGTGGTCGCCATCTCTGACTGCCTTGGTGCGGATCGCCGCGGCGTCGGAACCGACATGCGGCTCAGTCAGGCAGAAGCAGCCCAGCCACTCGCCGCTGGCGAGCTTCTTCAGGTACTTCTCCTTCTGCGCATCGGTGCCAAAAGCGTTGATCGGACCGCAGACCACCGAGTTTTGCACGCTGATGATGGTGGATGTCGCGCCGTCGCCGGCGGCGATTTCCTCCAGCGCCAGCGCCAGCGAGACATAATCCAGCCCGGCGCCGCCCCACTGCTCGGGCACCACCATGCCGCAGACGCCGAGCTCACCGAGCTGGCGCAGTTCTTCTCGCGGGAAGTGGCAAGTCCGGTCCCACTCCGCTGCCTTGGGCGCAAGCTGCTCGCGCGCGAAATCGCGCAGCATGTCGCGGATCTGCTCCTGTTCGGGTGTAAGCACCATGGTCAGCAGAGCTCGATGCCGACGGCCGTCGCTTCGCCGCCACCGATGCAAAGGCTGGCGACACCGCGCTTTTTTCCTTGCTTCTTCAGTGCCCCGATCAGCGTGACGATGACGCGCGCGCCGGAGGCGCCTATCGGATGGCCGAGGGCGCAAGCGCCGCCATGGACGTTGACCTTGTCATGCGGCAGTTCCAGGTCGTGCATTGCGGCCATGGTAACCACGGCAAAGGCTTCGTTGATTTCCCAAAGGTCGACGCTGTCGACACTCCAGTTGTTCTTCGTCAGCAGCTTCTTCATCGCGCCGACCGGGGCGGTTGTGAACAGGCCAGGCTCCTGGGCAAAGGTGCTGTGGCCAACGACCGTGGCAACGGGCTTGAGGCCGAGCCTGTTCGCAGTCGAGGCGCGCATCATGACCAAGGCCGCGGCGCCATCGGAAATCGACGAGGAATTGGCGGCCGTCACCGTACCGTCCTTGCGGAAAGCCGGCTTCAGGGGCGGGATCTTTTCGAGCTGGGCCTTGAAGGGCTGCTCGTCCTTGTCGATAACGACATCGCCCTTCCTGCCGGACACGGTGACCGGCGCGATCTCCCAGGCGAAGCTGCCGTCGGTGTTGGCCTGCTTGGCGCGCGTCGTCGAGGCGACGGCAAAAGCGTCCTGCGCCTCACGCGAGAACTTGTAGCTGCCGGCACAATCCTCGGCGAAGGTGCCCATCAGGCGACCCTTGTCGTACGCGTCCTCGAGGCCGTCGAGGAACATGTGGGCCTTGACCTCGCCATGGCCGAGACGGAAGCCGCCGCGCGCCTTGGGCAGGAGGTAGGGTGCGTTGCTCATCGACTCCATGCCGCCGGCGACCATGATGTCGACGCTGCCGGCCAGCAGCATGTCGTGGGCGTACATCGCCGCGCGCATGCCCGAGCCGCACATCTTGTTCACCGTGGTGCAGCCGGCCGCCAGCGGCAGCCCGGCGCCGAGGCTGGCCTGGCGCGCCGGCGCCTGGCCCTGGCCGGCGGGCAGCACGCAACCCATGATGACCTCGTCGACCTGCTGCGGCTTGAGGCCGGCACGTTCGACGGCGGCCTTGATGGCGACGCTGCCCAACTGGGCGCAGGTGAGCGAGGCAAAGTCGCCCATGAAACCGCCCATGGGCGTGCGGGCGGCGGAAATGATGACAATGGAATCAGACATGGTCTTCCTTCAGATCAAGGTTGAAAGCGCAACGGTGTAGCGGCCGGAAAGCTGGTCGGCGGCATTGACGGTGATGTCGAGATCGCGCATCAGGCCGTCCTTGAGACCGTAAATCCAGCCGTGGATGGTCAGCGACTGGCCACGCTGCCAGGCATCCTGGACGACGTAGGTCTGGCAGACATTGGCGACCTGTTCCAGCACATTGAGTTCGCACAGCCTGTCGTGCCGTGCCTCCGGCGGCAGGGTATCGATTGCGCGCAGGTGCTTGGCGCGCACGTCGCGCACATGGCGTAGCCAGATGTCGACCAGGCCGACGCGCGCACCGTCGAGCGCGGCCTTGACGCCGCCGCAGCCGTAATGGCCGACGACCATGATGTGCTTGACCTTGAGCACGTCGACGGCGAACTGGATCACCGACAGACAGTTGAGATCGGTATGCACCACGACGTTGGCGACATTGCGATGGACGAAGACCTCGCCCGGCAGGAGGCCGACGATTTCGTTGGCCGGCACCCGCGAGTCCGAGCAGCCGATCCACAGCAACTCGGGCGTCTGCAGGTGGGAAAGTTTTTCGAAATAGCCCGGATCGACCTCGCGCATCTTGTTCGACCAGGCGCGATTGAAGTCGAACAAGTGGTGCAGCGTGCGATTGTTGATCGCGTCTTCGGACCAGTTTTCAAGGTCCAGGGCGAGAAACTGCGTGCCTTCGACGGCGGTCTGGTAATAGGCAGGAGCCTCGTCGAAGCCCAGTTCGCGATAGAGCTTGACGGCGATGCGCATCGCCGGCAGCGTGTCGAGCAGGATCTTGCGATAGCCAATCTGGCGCGCGGCACGGATGGCCGCCAGCGCGAGGTCGCGTCCCACGCCAAGGCCGCGGAATGCCGGATCGACATACAGACGCTTGAGTTCGCAGACGCCCTCTGCCAGAGGCCGGATGCCGACGCAGCCGGCGCCCTTGCCATCGATCACGGCATAGAACAGGCGTCCCTCCGGGGCAGAGTAGCGCCCCGGCAGCGTAGCCATTTCCTCATCGAAGTTCTGGAAGGACAGGTCGACGCCCAGCCAGCCCGCATAGGTGCGAAAGAACTGCCGCACCTGTTCCAGTTCGACGACATGCTCCGCGCCGAGAACGCGTATTGCCGTGCCGCCGGCACCGACTTTCATCTTTTCGCTCATGGTTTCCAGGGCAGTTCGTAGGTGACCACCAGTTCGCGCGCCCTGTCCGCCACCGAACCTGGCAGGTGACAGCTCTTGCGCGTCCGGGTGTCGAGGTGCACGCCGGTCAGCAGCGTGATCGCCGAAACCGCATCCGTGTCCGCGTTGCGCATCTCGTGGAAAAAGACGATCTTCTTGTCACTGACGGCAAAGACACCGGTGCACACCGCGACCGTATCGCCGGCGTGCAGTTCGCGCTGGTAGCTGATGCGCTGGTCGACCGCCACCATGCCGCGATGATGCTCGCGCAGGAAAGCGGCGCTCATGCCCAGGTGCGAGAACAGGTTCCAGGTCGCCTCGTCGAACTTGCCGACGTACCACATGACGTTCATGTGGTTCATGTGGTCGCAATGCCACGGATAGACCGTGCCGCGGTAGGTATCCAGGAGTTTCATCGGATTGGCGCGCTCAGACATTGAAAATCAGGCAGGTGGTCGTGGCGTGCGCGTAGAGCTTGCCGTCGGCATCGACCAGTTTGCCCTCCGCCGTGCCAATCTGCTTGCCGGCGTGGATCACGCGGCCTTCGGCGCGCACCGGGCCGACGCGGTCGGTCAGCGCGCGGATGTAATTCACCTTGAGCTCGATGGTGGTGTAGCCCTGGCCCGCGTCGAGCGTGGACTGGATGGCGCAGGCGACGCAGGAATCCAGCAGCGTGGCATGAAAGCCACCATGCACGGAACCTATGGGGTTGTAATGGCGATGCTGCGGCGTGCCCTGAAACACCACGCGGCCCTTCTCGGCTTCGACCAGGCAGAAGCCGAGGGTATCGGTGATCGGCGGCCGCGGGAATTCACCGGCAATCATTTTCTGGAACAGTTCCAGGCCCGAACATTCGCGCAGGTTTTCCAGCGGCAGCCCACCGGTGCCGGGTGAGCGCGCCAGCACTTCGTCGTACAGCTTCTGCCACTCCTCGCGTCTGGCCTGACTCATCACATGGTCTCGTTGTAGAGTTCGCGTCCGATTAGCATGCGGCGGATTTCCGAAGTACCGGCGCCGATCTCGTAGAGTTTGGCGTCGCGCCAGAGGCGGCCGGTCGGGTAGTCGTTGGTGTAGCCGACGCCGCCCAGCGCCTGGATCGCTTCGCCGGCCATCCAGGTGGCCTTTTCCGCCGAATAGAGGATGGCGCCCGCCGCGTCCTTGCGCAGCGTGCGCGCATGGTCGCCGCGGTCGCAGGCCTTGCCCAGCGCATAGACGTAGGCGCGCGTGGCCTGCCATGTCGAGTACATGTCGGCCAGTTTGCCCTGCATCAACTGGAATTCGCCGATGCTCTGGCCGAACTGCTTGCGTTCGTGGATGAAGGGCAGTACCACGTCCATGCAGGCGGCCATGATGCCC
>VEPA01000201.1 GCA_012026675.1 Betaproteobacteria bacterium
GGTGATCGGCGTTTGCGCGTTGCTTGGCCTGGGATTGTCGTTCGTACGGTGATCGATACGACTAGCGAAACGAAATGAGCCTAGCTGCCGGTGCAGCCGCGGAAGTTCGCCTGCTCCTGATCGGACGCGGCCTGCGCGCCTTCGTCGATGGTTACGTTGCGGTGCTGCTGCCGGCCTACCTCCTGGCGCTGGGTTACGACATCTGGCATGTCGGGATGCTGAGTACCGCCACGCTGCTCGGTTCGGCACTGGCAACCTTGGCGCTGGGTGCCTGGGGCCATCGCAGTTCGCCGCGTTTGCTGCTGCTGGGTGCGGCATTGCTGATGACTGCCACAGGACTGGGTTTCGCCGGTCTTTCGGCGTTCTGGCCGCTGCTGCTGGTGGCCTTTGTCGGCACCTTGAACCCGGGTGCGGGCGATGTCAGCGTGTTTCTGCCGCTGGAACATGCGCGGCTGGCGCTGGCGGCCGAAGGCGACGGGCGTACCCGTTTGTTCGCACGCTACAGCCTGACAGGCGCCCTCTGTGCAGCCTTCGGCGCGCTGGCCGCCGCCGTGCCGGATATTCTCACGGGTGCCGGCATCGATCGCCTGGTGGCGCTGCGCGCCATGTTCGTGGCCTATGGCGGTGTCGGTATGCTGGTCTGGCTGCTGTATGCGCGTCTGCCGCAGCAATCGGAGGAACGAAGGGCGGCGCCGGCGGCGCTGGGGCCGTCGCGGGCCATCGTGATCAGACTTTCCGCCCTGTTTTCGCTCGATGCGTTTGCCGGCGGGCTGGTGGTGAATTCCTTGCTCGCGCTTTGGCTGTTCGAACGCTTTGGCGTCTCGTTGACCGCGGCAGGTGCATTCTTCTTCTGGGCGGGATTGCTGGGCGCGATTTCGCAACTGGCGGCACCGCGCGTGGCGCGGCGCATCGGCCTGCTCAACACCATGGTGTTCACCCATATCCCTGCAAATCTGTTCCTGATTCTTGCTGCCTTCGCGCCGAATCTCGGCTTGGCAATCGCCATTCTGCTGCTGCGGGCCGCCTTGTCGCAAATGGATGTGCCGGCCCGCTCGGCCTACGTCATGTCGGTGGTGACGCCGCCCGAACGCGCCGCAGCGGCCAGCTTCACGGCAGTGCCGCGCAGCCTGGCGGCGGCGCTGAGCCCCACACTGGGCGGGCTGCTGTTCGCCGCTGGCTGGCTGGCCACACCGCTGGTCGCCTGCGGCTGCCTGAAAATCGCCTACGATTTGGCACTGTGGCGGGCGTTCAGGCGGCACTCAGTTGGCACCTAGTTGGCACATAGTTCGCAGTGGTTAGCAACATGGAAAGCGGATAACCGAATTCAATGCTTTAGGTGGAAACAAAATCTTTGCAAGACGTTGAATCCGTGAAGCCATTCAAAATTTCCTGAATCTGGCCCGGGACTTGCAATACCCATTCTGATATCAGGCCCGGACGCGGCCTGGTTCTCGAAGGGGGACGGCAGACATGGGCAACACCAACGAAATTTTCGACACCAGCCGCAAGACGCTGCAAGACGTCGAGCAGCGCCTGGAAATGCCGCGGCGCGAATTCCTGCAGTTCTGCGCGACGCTGGCGGCGACCATGGGCCTGCCGGCCGGCGCCGAGGCGGCAGTGGCCAAGGCGATCGCGGCGGCGAAGCGCCCCTCGGTGATCTGGCTGCACTTCCAGGAATGCACGGGCTGCTCGGAGTCGCTGTTGCGCGCCGAACATCCAACGCTGGACAAGCTGATCCTCGACGTGATCTCGCTGGATTACCACGAGACCCTGATGGCCGCGGCCGGCCACCAGGCCGAAGCGGCGCGCAAGGACGCCATGAAGGCCAACAAGGGCAAGTACGTCCTGGTGGTCGAAGGCGCGATCCCGACCAAACAGAACGGCATCTATTGCAAGATCGGCGGCCATACCGCCATCGACCTGGTCAAGGAATGCGCAGCCGACGCCGCTGCCGTGATCGCCATCGGCTCCTGCGCGTCCTGGGGTGGAATGCCCTCGACGATCCCTTCGATTTCAGGAGCCGACTCCAGCCCGACGGGGTCTGCGGGTGTTGCGGAAGTCCTCGGCAAGCCGGTGGTGACGATACCCGGCTGCCCGCCCAACCCCTACAACTTCCTTGCTGCCGTGGTGCATTTCCTTACTTTCGGCAAGCTGCCCGAAGTCGACAAGCTGGGCCGGCCCAAGTTTGCCTACTCGCGCCTGATTCATGAAAACTGCGAACGCCGCGCCCACTTCGATGCCGGACGCTTTGCCATGGAGTTCGGCGACAGCGGCCATCGGCAGGGCTATTGCCTCTACAAACTGGGCTGCAAGGGCCCCGAAACCTACGCCAACTGCTCGACGTTGGGTTTCGGCGACGCCGGCGAGAACAACTGGCCGGTCGGCTGCGGCCATCCCTGCATCGGCTGCTCGGAAAAGGGCGTCGGTTTCCAGAAGCCGATCCACCAGGTCGCCAAGATGCTCAACGTGACGCCGCCGCTGCAATATCCGCGCATCGTCGAGGAGCAGGGCAAGGCCGCTTCCTTCGCTTCTGCCGCCGCCGTGGCGGCTGTCGCCGGCGCGGCAGCCGGCGCGGCGATCATGCTGACGCGCAACCTCGGGCTGTCGCATGCCGCCGAGGAAGCGGAGCGTGCCAAGGATGCTGGCAAACAAGAAGACAAGGCCGGAGCCTGATCATGGGCACCCGGCGAGATTTCCTCAAGGGTGTGCTCGCGAGCGGGGCGGCGGCCACGGCCGGCGTCGTGGCAGTGCCGGTCCAGGCCCGCGAAACCCGGTCGCGGCCGCCCGAAGCATTGGGCCTGCTCTACGACTCGACCCTCTGCGTCGGTTGCAAGGCCTGCGTCGCGGCCTGCAAGACGGCCAACGAAAACCCGGCGGAATTTTCCACCGTCGACCACCTGTGGGACACGCCGCTCGACACCTCGGGCTACACCTTTAACCTGATCAAGATGTACCGCAACGGTACCATGGACGCGAAGGACCAGGAGGTGAACGGCTTCGCCTTCATGAAGACCTCCTGCATGCACTGCGCCGATCCGTCCTGCGTTTCGGCTTGTCCGGTCTCGGCGATGACCAAGGACCCGGTCACCGGCGTGGTCGGCTACAACCCGGACAAGTGCATCGGCTGCCGCTACTGCGTCGTCGCCTGTCCCTTCGGCATCCCGAAGTACCAGTACGACTCGCCGACGGGGCGCATCGGCAAGTGCGAGCTGTGCCGCCATCGCCACAAGGACGGACACTACTCGGCCTGCGCCGCGGTCTGCCCGCCCGGCGCGACGCTCTTCGGCAAGACCTCCGACCTGTTGGCCGAAGCCAGGCGCCGCCTGGCGATGAAACCGGGCGAAATGAACCGCTTCCCGCGCGGGCATTTGCTGTCGGCGCAGGAGAAGACGCTTCCGGCCAAGGACAATGGCAAGGGCCAGGGTACGCAAATGCGGACGCGCGCCGGCTGGCTCGACGAGCCCGACCAGAGCTATGAGACACCCGCCGGCAAGTACCTGCAGCATGTCTATGGCGAGAAGGAATACGGCGGCACCCAGGTGCTGAAGCTCTCCGGCGTCAACTTCGAGAAGCTCGGCATGCCGAATCTGCCGCCGGACGCCGCGGCGGCGATGTCGGAAACCATCCAGCACAACCTCTACGGCAACCTGATCATGCCCTTCGCCGTGCTGGGAGCGATGACCTGGGTGGCCAGGAAGAACGTCAAGTCGGACGAAGATTCGCCCGAGCAGGGAGGTAAAGATCATGTCCAATAATCATCACGCAGCCCCGGCCCCGGTCGGTGGCGGCCTGGTCAACATCGTGACGCTTTCCTGCGGCGTGCTGATCGCGCTGATGGCAGCGATCCTAATGGTGCGCTTCCTGTTCGGCCTCGGCGCAGTCACCGCCCTCAACGACGGTTATCCCTGGGGTATCTGGATCGCCGTCGACGTGGTGATCGGCTCGGCCTTCGCCTGCGGCGGTTTTTCGGTGGCAATGCTGGTCTACATCTTCAACAAGGGCGAATACCATCCGCTGGTGCGTCCGGCGCTGCTGGCCAGCCTGTTCGGCTATACCCTGGCCGGTGCCGGCGTCATGTTCGACCTCGGGCGCTGGTGGAACGTCTGGAACATGTTCTGGCCGACATCGATCAATCCGAACTCGGTGATGTTCGAGGTTGCGGTCTGCATCTCGCTCTACATCGTGGTGATGTGGATCGAGTTCTCGCCCGTGGTTTTTGAAAAGCTGGGCAAGGACGATGCGAGAAGAAAGGTCGGCAAGGCGATGTTCTTCGTCATCGCGCTTGGCACCGTTTTGCCGATGATGCACCAGTCTTCGCTGGGCACGCTGCTGGTGGTGCTGGGCGGCCAGGTGCATCCACTGTGGCAGACGCCGGTGCTGCCACTGCTCTATTTGTTGTCGGCCATCTTCATGGGCTATGCCGTGGTGCTGTTCGAGTCCTGCCTGACCTCGACGGCCTACCGGCGCAAGATCGAGACGCATATGCTGACGCCGATTGCGAAAATCATGCTCGGCATCCTCGCCGTGTTCATCGTGGTCCGCATCGGCGATGTGATTGCGCGCGGCGCGCTGCCCAGGGCGTTTCAGCCCTCGGTCCAGGCTCTGATGTTCTGGCTGGAAATGGCCTGCTTCATTGCACCGCTGATCCTGATCGGGGCCGAGGCTAACCGGCGCAATCCGGCGAAGTTGTTCCTCGCCGGTGTACTGCTGATGCTCGGCGGCGCGCTGATGCGCCTTAATGGTTTCCTGATCGGCTACGAGACCGGCGGCGACTTCAACTACTTCCCGACCCTGGCCGAAGTGCTGGTCACGGCCGGCATGTTCGCCGTCGAGGTTCTCGGTTACATCATCATCACCCGCCGTTTCCCGGTACTGCCGCGGGAAAACGCGCAGGCCACTCACTGAAGGATGGAGACAGAAAAATGTCCAAGCGCGTAACGATTGACCCGATCACCCGTATCGAGGGCCACCTGCGTATCGACGTCGATGTCGACGGGGGGCGCGTCAAGAAGGCATGGTCCTCCGGCCAGATGTGGCGCGGCGTCGAACTGATCCTGCTCGGCCGCGATCCGCGCGACGCCTGGGCCATTACCCAGCGCATCTGCGGCGTGTGCACCACGGTGCATGCGATCACCTCGGTGCGTGCCGTCGAAAATGCCCTGCAGATGGAAGTGCCGCTCAACGCCCAGTTCATCCGCAACCTGATCATCCTGGCGCATTCGGTGCATGACCACATCGTGCACTTCTACCACCTCTCGGCGCTCGACTGGGTCGATGTCACCTCGGCGCTGAAGGCCGATCCGGACAAGGCCGCGGCGCTGGGCGAAAGCCTGTCGTCCTGGCACCTCAACAGCAAGCACGAGATGCGCCGCGTGCATGAGCGCCTCAAGCATTTCGTCAATGGCGGCCAGCTCGGCATCTTCACCAACGGTTACTGGGGCCACCCGGCGATGAAACTCTCGCCCGAGGTGAACCTGATGGCCGTGGCGCACTACCTGCAGGCGCTGGAAGTGCAGCGCAAGGCCAACAAGATCGTTTCCATACTGGGCGCCAAGACGCCGCACATCCAGAACGTGGCCGTGGGCGGCGTCGCCAATCCGATCGCCACCGATTCCCAGGCGGTGCTTACCGTCGAGCGCCTGATGGCGATCAAGGGCTTCATCGACGA
>VEPA01000118.1 GCA_012026675.1 Betaproteobacteria bacterium
CAATCATCCGGCGGATGGCGTTGAGGCCAGACGCGGATGGATGCAAGGCGGAGGACGCCGGCAAGGGTAATCCCTTGCCAAGTCCGACAACGCCGCAGACGCCGCGTCCGGCCCCAACCCGAAGGGCCGGGTCAAATTGGGCGCGCTGCGGCGTTGCGGCTCCTTGCGAGATATGAATATCGCGGCGTCGCCGCGCCTTGCATCGCATCCAAATTTGATCCCGGCGCCACCGTCGCATGATTGAGAACAGACCCTATGCGTCCGGCGCCGCCAGCGGATCGCCCGCCGGCGCGGCGAGCCGGCGGTAGCACCAGGCGCGGCGGCCGAGGTCGGGCAGCGCCAGGGCCAAGCCCCACAGCTCGGCCGGCGCCAGGCGACTGGGCCAGTTACCCGCGGCCAGCGGCGGCGCCAGGCGCAGCGGCAATTCGCCCAGCACCCGTGCGATGCCTTCGGCGACCAGCACCTCGTCGGCGCGAAAGCCGGGCGCCAGGTCGTCGAGCACCCGCGTCAGGTTGGCCAGGGTCTTGCGCAGAAGCAGCAGGTCCGGCGCCAGGCTGGCGCCGAGCAGGATCGCGCAGCGATCGATCAGGCGCAGCGCCCAGGCAATGCCGGGCAGCGCGCCGTGGGCGACTTCGGCGAGCGCCGCGTCGATCGCCGGCTCGGGGATATCCGCCCGGTCGAACAGCGCGGCGAGCCCCCGCCGCAGCAGCGGCGCGTCCAGCGTCAGGCCGCCCAGCGCAATGCGCATCAGCGCTTCGCGCCGGCACCGTGTCACCAGCGCCGACATCGCCCAGTCGATCACGCCGATGCCGCCGTCATCGAGCGCGATCAAGTTGCCGGCATGCGGGTCGGCGTGGAACAGCGCGGGTTCGTCGGCGTGCCAGAACGGCCGCGCCAGCAGGCCTTGCGCCAGCTGCGTCGCGCGCTGCCGGGCTGCCATGTCGTCGACGTCCGAGAGGCGCCGGCCGCGCAGGCGGGTCATCGCCGTCACGCCGGGCGCGCACCAGGGCAGCAGCGCGGGGACGCGCAGCGGGCTCCCTTCATAGAGGCGTGCGGCGGCGGCGAGATGCTGCTGTTCGCGCTCCGGGTCGAGTTCCGCACGCAGCTGGCCGGCCAGCGCGGCGAAGGTCTCGGCATAGGGCAAGTCCGGCAGCCCGAGATTCGCGCCGGTTTCGGCGAGGAAGGGACAAAGGGCGTCCCAGACGGCAATCTCGGATTCGATGCGCGCGGCGATGCCGGGGCGGGAAATCTTCAGCACGCCCTCGGCATGCTCGCGGCCGTAGCGGAAGGGCAGCACCACGGCCACGCTGCCGTCGGCCAGCGCCCGGGGCCCGAGGCGGAACGGGAGCCTGGCGCCGAGTGCCGCGTGCAGTACCGGCGCCATGTCGTCCACCGCGGTGGTCGGCGGCAGCGATTCGAGGCGGCGCAACTGGCGCCGCAGCGCCGGGTCTAGGCGCCGGTCGCGCGCCAGCATCTGTCCCAGCTTGTGCAGCGTCGGGCACTGGCGCAACAGCGCGACGTTGCGCGCCGGCGCCGCCGGGCCGCCGGGAAGGAGCAGCTGGGCGAACAGGATTTCCTGCTGGCAGGCCGGCGGCAGGCAGGAAAGGAAGAACGGCGCAGCCGCCCGCACCAGCGGGCGGTAGGCGGCATACTCGTCGGGCAGCAGGCGCGCCAGGTCGGGGAGAGGGGGCGTGTCGTAGGCATCCATGCCGGGTGTCGCCGGAACGACCGACTTACTTGTCGAACCTGGTCATCTTCGGGCCTGCGAAGCCCAGATTGTGCATCATGCCCTCGTCTAAAAAGACGCAGCCGATGATCGGCTGCTTCGCGGTCGCGGTACCGCTCGCCCTGCCCGCCCCGAGCGTGGTGAGCGCCATGCTCGCGTTGTCTCGATCTTCCCCAATGCCGCATCCTGTCTGTGTCTCGTCTCCGCCCTGTTGGCCGAGCGCAACGAGGACCAGATGACGGGAAAAATCCAACTCAACTTGAAAGTCTGATCTCATCATCCCAATGGAATTGTCTGCTAACTTTCACGGAAAAGCAGTTGCACAGCCAACGTAGTCATGCGTCGGCTCGGTTCGAATTCCTGCAGCCTACCATCATGCAACCATGTCGCCGCACGAGACGTCGCGTCCGACGTCGCGGACCGCATTCAAAGCGGCCGCGTGGCGGCTAGCCAGCTGGCCTCCAAATCCTCACTGGCAACCGCCACCACATCCCGATCGAGTATCTCATTGGCGACGAAGCGTTCCAGGACACGGGGAATTTCCTCGGCGGGCTGGGGCCCCCGATACGGGCGTTCTTGCGCCAGCGCCTGGAAGACGTCGGCCACGGCCACGATGCGGGATTCGAGGCTGAGACGTTCACCCGCATGGCGGAATGGATAGCCACGTCCATTCAGCGCTTCGTGGTGGAAGGCCGCCCATTCGGCGATCGTCTCCAGACCGGGAATGTGACGCAGGATCTGATAGGTCTCGAAGCTGTGGCGTTCCATCACCGAGAACTCCAGCCGGGTCAGATGGGCGGGCTTTTCGATGATTTCGTCGGGCACGCACAGTTTGCCCACGTCATGCATGAGACCCGCGATTTCCACCTGGGCCAGCGCGTCCGCGGCGAGACCCAGGCGCGTTCCCAGATGCCTCGACAACTGGGCCACGCCGAGCGAATGGGCCGCGGTGAAATGGCTCTTGGCGTCAACGATGCTCGATACCAGGCGTGCGACGTGGCGAAACTGCGGGAAGTCGATGGTGATTCGCCAGCTCGATAATGGCAACTCGTTCAGATAGGGCTGCACATGACGCGGCCCCAGCGCTATCCAGAAAGCCGCGCTGGCGGCAGCGCCGAGAAATGCTCGGGCGACATCCGGCGCGAGTTCGCGGCCGGCAAGCGCTGCGATTTCGCCACAGATGCCTTCCCTGTGCGCCAGGGGGTTCTCGATCCCCTGCCGGAGCAGAAGGCTGTCCACCCGATCGGCCAGAAGTATCAGATTGCTGTCGAGCGCATCGGCCTCGTCCAGGTCCGCCGGCAGCTCCGGCCAGGGCGTATGGTGGTGGCGGATGGCGTTGGCCAGGAGCGAGAGGTGGGCAAAGGGCAGCAGCAATTCGTAGCCCCTTGCGCAATGGGCGCGCCCGTCCCCGGATTCGATGTCATGCACCAGTTGTCGGTGCATGACCGTGGATGATACGCCGACGTCATGAAGCAGGCAGGCGCAGACAAGATTGTCCAGCCTTGCTTGCGGCAGACCCAGGAGAGTCGCGCTTTCGCGTGCGATCATGGCGACCCGCTTGCCATGCTGAAAATCGTTCACTCCAACCAGGTCAAGAGCATCCGACAGGGCAAGCACAGCGCTTCTAAGGTCAATTTGCAGCGGCATCGATCATTCACCTGGACAAGTCGATGAAAAGCATACCATTGCCGCGCCGGTGGGCAGGCACGGCGGCGCCGCGCTCATGAATCCACGCCGCAGCGTCGTAGCCGCAGGCTTGCTTCTGGCGCGTTGCGCACCTCGCGAATCGCGCGGAACACGATTCCGGCCTGCGGATAACTGCGCTGCATCATGCCCAGCCACTGCTTGAGGCGGCCGGGCGACTGCGTCGGCGTGAGCTTCGCCTGCACCCGCGTCCAGAACTGCACGATCATGCCCTGCAATTCCTGCCAGTCGGCGTCCGTGGCGTGCTCGTCGCGACCTTCGCGGATGCGCCGCGCCAGCAGCGGGTCGGCCACGGCGCCACGACCCAGCATGACGTCGTCGCAACCGGTGGCGGCGCGGATGCGGTGATAGTCAGCGACATTCCACACCTCGCCGTTGGCGATGATCGGCAGCCGGACCGCCTCGCGGATGCGTGCGATCCATTCCCAGCGCACCAGTGGCCGGTAGCCGTCGACCTTGGTGCGGGCATGTACTACCAGTTCCTGCACGCCGCCGGCTTCGAGGGCCAGCGCGCAATCCAGCGCGCGCCCGGTGTCCTCGATGCCGAGGCGCATTTTTGCGGTAACCGGAATCGCTGCCGGCACGGCGTCGCGCACGGCGCCGGCGATGCGCTGCAGGAGCTCGGGTTCGTCGAGCAGGGCCGCACCGCCGCGATTGCGATTCACCAGCGGCGTCGGGCAGCCGAAATTCAGGTCGATGCCATACGGATTGAGCATGGCCACATGGGCCGCGTTGGCCGCCATCCGTTCCGGGTCGGAGCCCAGCAGCTGGATGCGCACCGGCGTGCCGCTGGCGGTGCGCGAGTCGTTTCCCAACTCGGGGGAGAGGCGCATGAAGCAGGAGTGCGGCAGCACGGTGGTGGTGACGCGGACGAACTCGGTTACGCACCAGTCGTAGCCGCCGGCCGAGGTCAGCACCGCGCGTAGCACGTCGTCGGCGAGGCCCTCCATCGGGGCGAGGATGATGCGGCTCACCGTCGCCGTCCGATGATGATGAAACATCGGCTATCCGGAATCCTTGATTGATATGCAGGCAACATGGCGCGGCGCGGTATCCATTCGGGGGTGCTACTTGAGCGATCGGATCAGCGACGCCTCCAATGTGCGCTGGATTCAAGCGGTGGATGCAACAGACGGGTGAAATCGTTCAGCGGGTGTTCTGCACTGCTGTCTGGTGTTTTCCATGGACAGCCATTTTATCGCCTGGCCGGTACATCAATACCTCCGAAAATTGAACTGGAGTGGCCGTTCCCTTCCGGGATTCGGCAAATGCTGCACGGCGAGTTTCGGCGTAGCGGCGCAGACGCCATGTGCCGTGGCCTGATCCTCCGCTGCACTGCCGGCACTGGCCGGGTTATGTGTCTTCGCCAGTCCGACGGTCTCCATGATCCTTGCCCGCGCGCCGGCAGGCGTGAGGAGGGCCGTAGCGGACGCGATGGCGATGGCGAGGAGGATGGAGCGGCCCTTTCTCCATGTCTTCCTGTTTGCCTTCGTGAATGGCCTTCCGCCAGCAGAAGGGCTGAATTGCGAGACGTCCGTATCCAGCGAGATCGCAATCTCCGGCCTGACGCCGACGCTGTCGCGAAGGTAGGCCAGCCGGAGAATGGAGGACCCCAAGGCGCTGGTAACGACCAGGTCCCTGCCGGAGAACTGGATGGTTTCGCCCGTTTGCAGGATGTGGTCAGCAGTGTCCGCATGCTGCGTAACCCAGAGGCAGCCGGCAACGCAGTGGATGGCCAATGCCGAAGGGTCCGGGATATGAATGCTTTGCCGGGGTGCGAGTTCGATCACGTTCCGTATCCTCTTTGTCAGTGTCGTGGCGGTGATTTGTCTATCGCGTGGCCTTTGGTGTTGCGGCGCGTCAGTGCGATCAGTGCAAATTGACGTGCTGCACTATCGGGGCGAGGGCCCTTTCGATGCGTTCGCCTTGAGCCGGATTGATCATGCTGCCGAGCGTCCTGGCGAAATGCGGTTCCTGCACGCCGGAGACGATGTACTGCCAGCGGTAGGCTTTGAGCAGGCAGTCCCTGACGCGCGTGTCTTCGGCAAGTGAGAGGCTCCGGCCGCAAATCCGGCGGAAGTAGTCGGCATCGGAGGTCGATTGCGCCAGCAGCAGGCCATCTACCGCGTGTATCAGGGCGATCAGGTCGTCGACGCCCTGATCGCGTGCGGCCGGCGCCAGTTTTGCATCCTCGCGGAGCCATTCGAGCTCGTCCAGGATCGCATGCTGGGACTCTTCCTTCCAGTGGTAGAGGAAAACGTCCTTCCATAGTTCCGACAGGTCGGTGTCGTCGTCGATGCTTTCGCGGTAGTGCTTCTGGGTGAACAGCTCGATGTGACAGGTCAGTCCCAGCACCGCCCAGCTTGACTTGCCCAGCACCACTTCAGCAACGGCATTCGGCTCGGGGACGAAGCTGTAACCGGCTTGCATGACCTCGGCCATCATGGCCTCCAGGCGGCGGAACAACTTCTGGTGCTTCAGCTCCTCGTCGCCGAAGCGGATCAGGGACTCGAGTGCATCCTGGTCGCCAAACCAGTGGTCGCGGCTGACTTCGAGCACCTTGGCGGCGATGAAGCGTTCGACAAGGCCGAAGATGTTGGTGTAGGAGCGTCCCTGAATCTGGCTCAGGAGACGCTTTTCGTCCGCCGACAGGAAATCGAGTTGATTGACGCGTGAAAGTCCGTCCGGCAGGAATTTCCTTGTCAGGTCGAGGCTGCGCCCGCGGATCACGTCCTTGTCAATATCCCAGCGAACGCGCTTCGAGGCTTCTACGGCTTTGGCATACCGCGATGAGGGCTTTGTCCCGGCGGCTTGGTCAGCATGCTGCATGTTGATGCTCCTTTCCTCAGGTGGATGGGCGACTTGCCGTGGCTTGAATAATGGGCATGAAAGCCGGCAAAATCCTGTCCGTTCGTCCGTGTTTCTTGACCAAAACGCTTTTTCGACGGGAGGGTTCGAGCGTGGATGTGCTCTCCGATGTCCTGCATACCATCCGGCTTGAAGGTGCCATTTTCTTTTCCGGCGAGTTCCACGAGCCCTGGTGCGTGGATATCCCCAAGGGGGCCGACCTGGCGCAGGTGCTGAAGCCGGACGTGCAGAGCCTGGTCATCTGCCACACAGTGCTGGAGGGACGTTGCTGGGTGCAGATACCGCGCGGCCAGGCCGTGCCGCTGCATGCCGGCGAGACCGTGGTGATCCCGCACGGCGACTCGCACATCATCGGCAGCGGCGTGCAGCACGCGCCGGTGAGCATCGACCATCTGGTGCGAGTTGAATCGCCGCTGGTCAACACGGTGCGCTATGGAGGAAATGGCGACAGCTGCCTGCTCGTATGCGGCTGGTTCGCTTATGAGCAAGGCACGCCAAATCCGCTCATCACCGCGATGCCGCGGCTATTTACGGCATCGACGGGCAATCGTCCATCGGGGCCGTGGATAGAGCAGTCGGTGCGCTATGTGGTCCGCGAAGCCGCCGCCCGCCAACCGGGTTCGGGAGCGGTGGCTACCAAGGTCGCCGAATCGCTGTTTGTCGAGACGCTGCGCGGCTACATCGAGTCACTGCCGCCGCGCCATTTGGGCTGGTTGGCGGGATTGCGCGACCCGCAGGTCGGTAAATGCCTGGAACTGATGCACAGCCAGCTGGCGAAGGAATGGACTGTCGAAAGTCTTGCCGAGGCGGTGCATGTCTCGCGCAGTGTGCTGGCGCAGCGCTTCAATGAACTGGTCGGCATGCCACCGTTTCAATACCTGACCCGCTGGCGCCTGGCTACGGCAGCGCGGCTGTTGCGCAGCGAACGCATGGGCATAAGCCGGGTGAGCGAAGTGGTGGGATATGAATCAGAGGCTTCGTTCAGCAGAGCGTTCAAGAAAGAGTTCGGCATGTCGCCAGGACAGTGGCGAAGCGGAACCGGCAAACCGGTTTCGACCTAGGACGAGAAACAAGACGATGGGCCAGGCGAGGCTGGACCGGAAGGTCCGCAATCGGAGCAACATTCCCGTCAGTGGCTGATGGCCGGGCCCGGATAGCTGAAGAATTGCCGTATTGCCGGCGCCGACTCTTGCCAAATGCTTAATGCGCGACCGGCAGGATGCTGATCGTGCGGCCCTTCTTCAGCTTGCCGACGACGTGCATTTCGCATTTCTTGCAGTCGAAGCGCAGGGGCAATCTTTCCTTGCCGTTCACCAGCACCATGGGCTCGGCATTGACGCCCGTGACCCAGCCCTTGGCTTCCTTCGGACAGAGGCTGTGGCTGTAGCGCAGGCAGTGCTTGGTGATCATCAGCGAGACATCGCCGGGCGTGGTGTCGGCCTCGTAGGCATCGGCGATCATTTCCACGCCGTGGCGACGGTAGAAGGCGCGGGCGGGGCTGTTGAGCACGTTGGCCAGGTAGGAAAGTTCGCGCTCCGGATAGATGGCGGGCGGCTCGACCGGCTGGGTGCGCTGCGGGCGCGGCCGCGCCGCCTCGCGTGCGGCGATGAGCTTGTTGACGGCGTCGCGCCGCAGTGCATTGATTGCGGCGGCGGGCACGAACCAGGGTTCGGCGAGAACGATGTTAACGTCGCCGGCCCTGAAGTCGGTGGCGCCGAGCTTGCCGAGGCTCTCGCCGATGGCGACAAGCGCACGCTCGGGATTCTTCGCCGCTTCCTTGGCATGGACGATGGTGGCGCGGCCTTCGATGCCGTCCTCGTCCTTCAGCGCCAGGGCGAAGCCGTCGGCGGTCTCGGCTAGTTCCACCGCGACGCCGATGCGGCGCTCGGCGGATTCCTTTTCCAGCAGACGCTCGAAGGCCTGGTCGCGGTTGCGGTGGATCTCGGTGCCGGGCTTGAATCCTTCGGGATCGTCCGGCATTTCGTTGGGGTACAGGCGTTTGCCCTGCGCCACGTTGATGCGCAGGCCGGCGAGCTTCCTGCCGCGCGAGAGATAGGAGATGCCGTCGCCATTGGCGAAGTCCTCTTCGCTGTCGACCTCGAACCAGTCGGGTCCGATGCGCGTCACCGTGCCGCTGACCTCGCCGGCAAAGCTGGGCGTGTCGAAGGCGGCGATGTCGGCGTGGCGGCCATTGACGAAGTAGTCGGTGGCGCCGCGGTTGAAGGTCTTCTCCGGGCGCGGCGTGAAGGTAAAACTGCAGCGGCCGGACGAGGCGCGCGAATACTGCGGCGCGTCCTCGATGATGCGGTCAAGCAGTTGCCGGTAATGGGCCGTCGTGTTCTTGACGTAGGCGACGTCCTTGAGCCGGCCTTCGATCTTGAACGAGCGGATGCCGGCGTCGGCAAGCAGACGCAGGTTGGCGCTCTGGTCGTTGTCTTTCATCGACAGCAGGTGCTTGTCGAAGGCGACGATGCGGCCCTGCTTGTCTTCCAGGTTGTAGGGGAGGCGGCAGGCCTGCGAACATTCACCGCGGTTGGCGCTGCGCCCGGTGGGGGCATGGCTGACGTAGCACTGGCCGGAAAACGCCACGCAGAGCGCGCCGTGGATGAAGAATTCGAGGATGGGCGCCGGGCTCGCCGTGTTGTCAGGCGACGCCGGAACTTGGAGCAGGGGCCCCGCTCGCGGGGATGCGACCGTGGAGGCGGATGCGGCGATCGCGCTTCGAAGTTCGGCGTCGCGCATACCGCTTGCGGGCCAACCATCGCCTTCCGGCGATGGTTCGTCCCTTGGCCCTAGGCGCGCAACGGCAGCAAGCCGTTGCTCAGCGCCCCCACTGCGTGGGTCCCCCTCCGCTGCAAGCGGTCGCCCGACTTTTGCATGGATCGCCCGGATCTCCGGCAGCGACAGTTCGCGCGCCAGCACCATTTGCGAGAAGCCGACGTCGGCGAGGAACTTCGCCTTGTCCGCCGTGCGGATGTCGCACTGGGTCGACGCATGCAGCTGGAGCGGCGGCAGATCGGTCTCGAGCATCCCCATGTCCTGCAGGAGCAGGGCGTCGGCGCCGGCCGCGTACATTTGCCAGGCCAGGCGGCGCGCGTCCTCGATTTCGTCGTCGCGGAGAATCGTGTTGAGGGTGACGAAGATCTTCGCGTGGAAGCGGCGGGCGAAGGCCGTTAACCGTTCGATATCCTGCACCGTATTGCCGGCGCCGACTCTTGCGCCGAAAGCCGGCCCGCCGATATACACGGCGTCGGCGCCATGCCGGATCGCCTCGATGCCGATGGCGGCATTTTTGGCGGGGGCGAGCAGTTCGAGGGCAAAGGAATTTTTGGTCACGGTGTGCCGGGGCGGGCAGGGAGGTCGCGAATTGTAGACCCTTAATCGGCGGCCAGCCATGCAGGCGGGCCGCCGACCGGCCCTGGCTTCCGCTGTCCGCCGCAGTGGATCGGCTTGGTGCGGCGGGCCGGATCGCAATTATTCCGCCAGCGGCGCCTTGGGTGGCGGTCGTCGCGCATTCCTGGCCACCGGCTCCTCGGCGGCATCCCCGGCAGGCTTGTCGGCTGAATTTCCGGCCGGGTTGTCGGCGCCGGATTCCGGCGGCGGCGCGTGCACCGCCGCGGGCGCTACCATCGATGAAGTCTGGCTTCGTGCAAAGAGGACTACCGCGAGGATCGCGACGGTAATCAGGATTGCATAAACAAGGCCTGGCGGTGTTTTCATCGTCGAGTGATACGCGGTGGGTGAATCGTGCGACGCGGCGGTCATTATGGCCGGGTCCGTCGGCCGCGGCGAACAAGGCTGCACTAGCCTATCATTGGCGGCGTTCCAGCACATTCCAGTTCAAGCATTTGTCCGCAGCTCCCGGAGTCGACCATGAAACCATTGCTTCCCCTTTGCCTTGCCGCACTGGCGACCGCGGCGCTTGCTGCCCCGCCGCCCGGCCACCCCTCGCCGGCGCAGGCCATGGATATGCTGATGCCCGAAAAGCCACCGGCCCCTTCGGAACTGCCCAACCAGGGCAAAGTGATCGGCAGCGTTGATGCCAACGACTTTACCTACATCGAAGTCGAGCGCGGCGGTGCCGCCGAGTGGATCGCCGCGCCGAAGATGGTCGTGAAGCCGGGCAGCACGATCCGCTACGAGGACGGCTCGGTGATGACCGACTTCTACAGCAAGCTGCTCAAGCGCACCTTTCCCAGCGTGATGTTTGTCGGGCACGTGGCGGTGATGGGCCAGTAGGCAGGCCATGCCTGGCATCGAGCGTCGGCGCCTGTACCTGGTGGGTGGCCTCTGTGCGCTCGGCGCCGGGCTGGGCGTGGCGCGCTACGTCGTGACGCGGCCGCAGCCGCCGGCCGGGCATCCGCTGCCGGTCGACCTCGGCGACCTGGCGCCGGGCAAGCTCCTGACCGTGGAATGGCATGGGCGAACGGTCTGGATCCTGCGCCGCAGCGCCGACGAGATCACGGGACTGGCCGGCTACGAAAGTGAATTGACCGACCCCGGTTCCCAGCTTTCGCTGCAGCCGGAGTACTGCCGCAATCCGCATCGTTCGCTGCGCGCCGAACTCTTCGTCGCCATCGGCCAATGCACCCACCAGGGTTGTCCGCCGCAACTGCGCAGCGGGCCGGGCAATCGCAAGGAGTTCCTCTGCCCCTGCCACACGTCGAAGTTCGACCTGGCCGGACGCGTGTTCCGCATGGGGCCGGCGCCGGCCAACCTGGTGATTCCCGAGTACCGGCTGGAAGGCGACAGCCGCATGGTGATCGGCGAGGCCTAGGCGAAGTCGCCGGACGCGGGCAATCTTTTAATCCTGACAACAAGGAAGCCATCATGAACCGATCCATTCTTTTGCTTGCCGCCGGGCTTTTGCTGGCGGGCAGTGCCGGTGCCGGGGATTTCCGGCTTTCCAGCGCCGACATCAGGGACGGCGGCACCATCGCCGCCGAGCAGGTGTTCGCCGGCTTCGGCTGCAGCGGCAAGAACATCTCGCCGGCATTGAAGTGGTCGGGCGCGCCCGCGGGCACGAAGAGCTTCGCCCTGCTGGTGCGCGATCCCGATGCGCCGACCGGCGGCGCCGGCTGGTGGCACTGGCTGGTGATCAACATCCCGGCCGGGACGACGGAACTGCCCAAGGGGGCGGGCAACGTCGACACCCTGGCGCTGCCGCCGGGCGCCAAGCAGGTCACCACCGACTTCGGCGGCCCGGGCTGGGGCGGCCCCTGCCCGCCGGCCGGCGACAAGCCGCACCGCTACCGCTTCACGCTGCACGCGCTGAAGGTGGACAAGCTGGACCTGCCTCCCGGCGCGACGGCCTCGCTGGCAGGCTTCATGGTCAATGCCAATTCGATAGGCCGGGCGACCCTGACGGGCAAGTACGGGCGCACGGAGTAGATCGATTCGCGGCCGGCATGGCGGCTTCTGCCGCCGTGCCTCAGCGGCCGCTGTCGCTGCGCTTTTCGAGGATGACCAGCGCGATGCCGCCGAGGATCGCGATCGAAGCCGCGACAAGGCGCAGGCTCACGGCTTCGCCGAGGAAGGCGACGCCGCCCAGGGTCGCCAGCACCGGCACGCTGAGCTGCACCGTCGCCGCCTTGGTGGCCTTCAGCGCGGGCAGGGCGGTGTACCAGATCGCATAACCGAGGCCGGAGGCCAGCGCTCCGGAAGCCACCGCATAGAGCAGCCCGGCGCGGTCGAGCGAGGTGTTTGCCGACATAAGGAGGCTCAGGGCCGCCGCAATCGGCACGGCGCGCAGGAAGTTGCCCGCCGTGACGCGCGTGGCATCGCCGGCGACGCGGCCGCGCAGTGAATACACGCCCCAGGCGATGCCGGCGCCCAGCATCATGGTTGCGCCGAACAGCGGCGGCGCCGAAAGCCCCGGCAGCAGCAGGCCCACCCGGCCGCCGAGCGCCAGCACCAGGCCGACGCTTTGCGCCCGGCGCAGGCGCTCGCCGCGCCAGAGGCCATGGCCGATCATGGTCGCCTGCACCGCACCGAACAGCAGCAGCGCACCGGTGGCCGCGGGCAGGGTGACGTAGGCGAAGGAGAAGCCGGCGGCATAGGCGAACAGCGCCAGCGCCGACAGCCAGTTGCCGCTACCGAGACGCGCGCCGCCGCCCCGCAGGCGCACCACCAGCCAGAGCATCAGGGCGCCCGACAGCAGGCGCACCGTGGTGAAGCTGGCGGCATCGATCGCGGTGTCCTTCAGCGCGAGCCGGCACAGAAGCGAATTGCCGGCAAAGGCCATCATGGCCAACGCGGTCAGGATAAGGATGCGCAAGGTCGACAAGGGCGCCTAGCCGCTGACGGTGACCACGATGCGGCGCAGATGTGGCGCGCTGCGGTGTTCCCAGAGGTAGATGCCCTGCCAGGTGCCCAGCAGCAGTTGGCCGCCACCGACGGGCACCGACACCGAGCTGCCGCTCAGCACGCTGCGGGCATGGGCGGCCATGTCGTCATCGCCTTCACTGTCGTGGCGATAGACCGGGTCGCCGTCGGGCGCCCAGCGCCGCGCCAGGGTTTCGAGGTCGGCGCGCACCGCCGGGGCGGCATTCTCGGTGATCAGCAGCGAGCAGCTGGTGTGCTGGACGAAGACGTGCGCGACACCCGTGGCAATGCCGGAGGCGGCGGCGATCGCCGCGACCTCGGCGGTAATCTCCAGCGTGCCGCGGCCGCGGCTGCGGATGTCGAATGTCGCCTGGTGCGTCATGGCCGCCGTCCTGCCAGCGCCGACTTTTGCTAGCGCGTGATCGGCTTGTAGCGGATGCGTCTGGGCTTGGCGCCTTCTTCGCCGAGGCGCTTCTTCTTGTCTTCCTCGTACTCGTGGTAATTGCCGGCGAAAAAGCTCCACTGCGAATCGCCCTCGCAGGCGAGGATGTGGGTGCAGATGCGGTCGAGGAACCAGCGGTCGTGGCTGATGATCATGGCGCAGCCGGCGAATTCGAGCAGCGCGTCCTCGAGGGCGCGCAGGGTTTCGACGTCGAGGTCGTTCGAGGGCTCGTCGAGCAGCAGCACGTTGCCGCCGGCCATCAGCGTCTTCGCCAGGTGCAGGCGCCCGCGATCGCCGCCGGAGAGGTTGCCGACGTTCTTCTGCTGGTCGCCGCCCTTGAAGTTGAAGCGGCCGATGTAGGCGCGACTGGCGATTTCCTGCTTGCCGATGGTGATGATGTCGGCGCCGTTGGCAAGCTCGTCGAACACGGTCTTGCTGCCGTCGAGGCAGTCGCGGCTCTGGTCAACGTAGGAGATCTTCACCGTCGGGCCGACCACGATCTCGCCGGAGTCCGGCTTGTCCTGGCCGGTCAGCATCTTGAACAGCGTCGACTTGCCGGCACCGTTGGGGCCGATGATGCCGACGATGGCGCCAGGCGGCACGGTGAAACTCAGCTTGTCGATCAGCAGGCGGTCGCCGAAGCCCTTGCTGACCTCGTTGAACTCGATGACCTTGTCGCCGAGGCGGTCGGCGACGGGGATGAAGAGTTCATGCGTCTCGTTGCGCTTCTGGTAATCGGTTTCCGACATTTCGTTGAAGCGGGCGAGGCGCGCCTTGCTCTTCGCCTGGCGCGCCTTCGGGTTGCTGCGCACCCATTCCAGTTCCTGCTTCATGGCCTTCATGTGCGCGTCGACCTGCTTGGCTTCGGTTTCGAGGCGCGCTTCCTTCTGCTCCAGCCATGACGAGTAGTTGCCCTTCCACGGAATGCCGTGGCCGCGGTCGAGTTCGAGGATCCATTCCGCGGCGTTGTCGAGGAAGTAGCGGTCGTGGGTCACGGCGACCACGGTGCCGGGGAAGCGGGTGAGGAACTGCTCCAGCCACTCGACCGATTCGGCGTCGAGGTGGTTGGTCGGCTCGTCCAGCAGCAGCATGTCGGGGCGCGACAGCAACAGCTTGCACAGTGCCACGCGCCTTTTTTCGCCGCCCGACAGGGTCTTGATCGAAGCGTCCCACGGCGGCAGGCGCAGGGCGTCGGCGGCGAGGTCCAACTGGTGTTCGGTATCGGCACCCGAGGCGGCGATGATGGCTTCGAGCCGCGCCTGTTCCTCGGCCAGCTTGTCGAAGTCGGCGTTCTCGTCGGCGTAGGCGGCATATACGGCCTCTAGCTTGGCCTGGGCTTCCATGACCTCGCCCATGCCGGATTCGACTTCCTGGCGCACGGTCTTGGCCGGATCGAGCTGTGGTTCCTGCGGCAGGTAGCCGATGGAAAGATTGGGCATCGGCGTTGCCTCGCCGATGATGTCCTTGTCGATGCCGGCCATGATCCTGAGCACGGTCGATTTGCCCGAGCCGTTGAGGCCGAGCAGGCCGATCTTGGCGCCGGGGAAGAAGCTGAGGGAAATGTCCTTGAGGATCTGGCGCTTCGGCGGCACGATCTTGCCGACGCGGTTCATGGTGAAAACGTATTGGGCCATGGTGCTTTTCTTTGGTTGATGGATTAGAAACCGGTGAACAGGAAATCCAGCGCGGCGAGGATTTCCTCGCGCTGGGGGGAAAGATTGGCGACGGGTTTTTTCAGCAGGCGGCGCGGCACCGTTGCAATGTCCTGCAAACGCACCAGGTACTGCTTGCCGGCGATGGTGACCAGCGGATTGAGTCGCACGACGGCGACGATGGACTTGTCGGCCTTCAGTCGCAGCGGAGCGACGACGTGGTTCTCGATCGCATCGAGCAGATCGCTCTGCAGCGCGACGACATACGGAATCCGGGCTTTGGTCGTCGGGTCCGCATTGGCATAGACATCGAACTGGCTCATCGACAGAAATCGCGGTAGCGGTCGCTGAACAGTCCGTGTTCCGCAATTTCGCGGTTGTAGGCCTCGATCGCCGCCTTATTCTGTTCCAGCCACTCGGCTTCGCGTCGCTTCTTGAGTTCGGCGGCAAGCGCCATTTCCAGCGTCTGCGAGAGGTTGATCTTGCGGGCGCGGGCCTCTTCCAGCAGGTCGGCGCGAACGGTCAGGTTGGCGGCTTTTTTCGGCTGGGTGCTCATGGTGCGATCTCCTGTGTTGCTGACGCAGGTAATTTACGCGCATCGATCATGCGCGTCAATTCCCTGGCCTGCATCAATCGGCCTCGATGGTCAGGATCACCGTACCTTCAGCGACCTGCTGGCCTTCCTCGACGAAGCCCTCGACCACCCGCCCGGCATGGGGCGACTGAATGTCGAGCGCGACCTTGCCGGTTTCCAGAATGATCACGTTGTCGTCGAAGCGGACGATGTCGCCGGGCTTGACCAGCAATTCCTCGACCGTGACCTCACCCTGGGCACAGCTGCCGCAGGTTTCCCAGCATTCGGGGTAGATCGGGATGCGGACCTCGACGATCTTGCCCATCCGCTACTCGATGTAGCGTGCCACGAAGGCGCCTGCGCAGCCCGGCGGCAACGCAATGCGCATCAGATGGCCATTACCGGGCGCGACCGCGACCGGTTCGCCTTCGCGATTCTTCATGGCAGCGATGACGAGTTCGAGGTTGCCGGCGGGGCGGATGATCTCGATGCGGTCGCCGACGCTGAAACGGTTCTTCACCGCGACTTCGGCCAGACCCCCGGCGTCGTAGCCGATGACGTCGCCGACATACAGGCTGCGGCTGGATCCGGAACTGCCGGAGAGGTAGTTCTGGTACTCGCGGTCGGGGTGACGGTCGTAGAAGCCGGCCGTGTAGCCGCGATTGGCGAGGCCGTCGAGCTGGCCAATGAGGCGCGCGTCGAAGGGCCGCCCGGCGACGGCATCGTCGATCGCCTGGCGATAGCTCTGGCAGCTGCGCGCGACGTAGTAGGGCGACTTGGTGCGGCCCTCGATCTTGAGCGAATCGACGCCGATCTCGACGAGCTTCGCCACGTATTCGATGGCGCGCAGGTCCTTGGAGTTGAGGATGTAGCTGCCGTGCTCGTCCTCCTCGATCGGCATGTATTCGCCGGGACGTTCCTTCTCTTCCAGCAGCCAGGTGGCGCCGGGGCGGCGCAGGGTGCTCTGCTTCGCGGTGCCCGGCAAAGTCGGCGCCGGCGACGCGGCGGGCGGGCGCGGCACGGCGAGCGCGAGGTCGCCGCTGCCGTCTTCGCTGCCTTCATGGACCTTGTAATCCCAGCGGCAGGAATTGGTGCAACTGCCCTGGTTCGGGTCGCGATGGTTGAAATAGCCCGAAAGCAGGCAGCGTCCCGAGTAGGCGATGCACAGCGCGCCATGCACGAAGACTTCGAGTTCCGTATCCGGGCATTCCTGGCGGATCTCCGCGACTTCGTCGATCGAAAGTTCGCGCGACAGGATCACGCGCGAGACGCCGTTACTGCGCCAGAACTTCACGGCGGCGTGATTCACGGTGTTGGCCTGCACCGAAAGGTGGATGGGCATTGCGGGCCAGCGCTCGCGGATCATCGCCATCAGCCCCGGGTCGGCCATGATCAGCGCATCGGGCTTGAGATCCATCACCGGCGCCATGTCCTCGAGGTAGGTTTTCAGCTTGGCGTTGTGCGGCAGGATGTTGCTGACGAGGTAAAACTTGCCTCCGCGCGCATGGGTCAGCGCAATGCCTGCCGCGAGGTTTTCCAGCGTGCCGAAATCGTTGTTGCGCACGCGCAGGCTGTAGCGCGGCTGGCCGGCGTAGATCGCATTGGCGCCGAAATCGAGCGCAGTGCGCGCCATCAGCAGCGAGCCGGCCGGGGCCAGCAGTTCAGGGGCGATCACGCGTTCAGGCCCGGATGGTTTCGTCCAGCGTGATATCGACCATGAGGTCGTTCGAGATGCGTTCCAGTTCTCCGGTCAGCGCGCCGACATCGAGATCGGGCGCGGCTGTCAACTCCGCCACGGCATGGAACAGCACGGCGGCCGACATCGGCGCGCTGGAGGTGTGCGTTTCGAGGCTCTCGACATTCACGGCGTGGTTGGCCAGTACCTGCGAGACCTCGCGCACGATGCCGATGCGGTCGTGGCCGACCAGGGCCAGTTTCAGGCGCCGCGTGTTGGCCACCCCCTCCGGCGCCAACTTTTGAACAGCAGCCGATTCGACGGTGACTTTCAGTCCCTTGAGTTGGCCCAAGGCCTTGCCGAGCGCATCCGCTTGCGCGGCATCGACACTGACCTCGACGATGCCGGCGAACTTGCCCGCGAGTTGCGCCATCGAGGATTCCAGCCAGTTGCCCTGATGGGCGCTGATTGCGGCCGAGAGTTCGCCGACCAGGCCCGGGCGATCATCGCCGATGACGGTAAGCACAAGGTAGGTGGACATGCAAGCTCCTCAGCAAGCTGGCGGGAAGGCCGCAAGCTTAACCGAGCATTGCCGGCTTGTGCGAACGGGGGGAAAGCGAAAAAGCGCTGCAGCGCCCTGGCCGGAGGGAGCGTCCGGCGCGAAGGTGGGAGGGAGGAGACGGGCTGCTGCAGCGAAGCGGAGGTTCCAGGTCAGTAAGGGTCAATAAGCCGCCTTGGCGACCGCCGGGACAGCCTTCGGAAAATCGCCTGCGGCAGCGGTGCGGTGGGTCACGGTCGGGAGGGTTTCCGTGGACGCCAGCGAGCGCACGTCGCCTGAAATCTCGCCGCCTTCTTCGATCACGATCTTGCCGTAGCGGATGGTGCCGCTGACGCGCCCGGTGCCATGGATGATGAGTTGGCTGCGGGCGGTGAGTTCACCTTCAAAGTGGCCATGGATTTCCGCCACGTCGATACCTACCTTTCCCGAGAATGAACCTTTTTCGGCGATGTTGATGACCCGGCTGTCCATTGTCGCTGCGTCGCGGCCTTCGACGTCCAGTGTGTCGCAATCGAGGATCTCGGCGCCCGTGAGCTTGACGTCGGGACCGACCATGAGATGGTTTCCGGAAATGCTTTCGCTGCTCTTGCCTGCTTGCGTTTCTGTTGCTGGCGTTGTCGTCGTCGCCGGATGGCTGGTGTTCGAGTTGTTGGCGGCATGGCCGGTCGGGCTGGCGGCGCTGCTGCCGGCACTCTGGCTCAATCCCGTCAGACGCGGGTCACGGGTGACGAGGTTGTCTTCACGCTTGCTGCTGAACAGGTTCGGTTTGGTGAGCATGGACATGGATTCTCCTTGGGTTGATTGGCCTCGCTTGCTTTTGGGTTGCAAGCCGGGCACAAAGGCCAACAGCAAGGGCCGTGCCGGACGTCTTTTATTCAATCAATACAGCACGTGGCGCCCTGCTTGGGGGCACGGCGGGTGCCGATCTGTCGGGCTGCGGCGACAAGATCCAGGGCGGAATCGACAAGGGATTGTTTATTCGAGGAAAGCTTTGTCGCCGATGAGCGACAGTACCGGCTGCGATGTGCTGGGGACCTTGCGGGCACACGAATCCGAAGCACCGTCGTTCATCGCGGGCCGCGCATTTTCCGGTACGCGGCCCGCTCTTCCCGGATCTGTGTCGGGTCGTCAGGGGCCTGACGAGCAGCCGCAAAACAGGTTGCGGTCGCCGTACACGTCGTCGATGCGATTTACATAAGGCCAGAACTTGTTTTCGGCCACCCAGGGCAGCGGGAACACGGCCTGCTGGCGCGAGTAGGGCCGCGTCCAGTCGCCGACGAGATCGGCCTCGGTGTGCGGCGCGTGCTTCAAGGGGCTGGCGTCGAGCGTCCATTCGCCGGTCTCGATCCTGCGGATCTCGTCGCGGATGCTGCACATTGCGGCGCAGAAGCGGTCGAGTTCGGCCTTGTCTTCCGATTCCGTGGGTTCCACCATCAGCGTGCCGGCCACCGGGAAGCTCACCGTCGGTGCGTGGAAGCCGTAGTCCATCAGGCGCTTGGCGATGTCGATCTCGGCGACGCCGGTGGCGGCCTTGATTGCGCGCACGTCGAGGATGCACTCGTGGGCGACGCGGCCCTGGCTGCCGGTGTAGAGCACCGGGTAGTGGTCCTTGAGCTTCGCCGCGACATAGTTGGCGTTGAGTATGGCGATCTCCGTGGCGCGCGTGAGGCCGGCGCCGCCCATCATGGTGATGTACATCCACGAAATCGGCAGGATCGAGGCCGAACCCCAGGGTGCGGCGGAGACTGCATGCTGGCCGGCGTGCGGTCCGGCGACGGCTTGCACCGCGTGGTTGGCCATGTAGGGCGCGAGATGGCTCTTGAGCCCGATCGGCCCCATGCCGGGTCCGCCGCCGCCGTGCGGGATGGCTAAGGTCTTGTGCAGGTTGATGTGCGAGACGTCGGCGCCGATGTCGGCAGGTCGGCAGAGGCCGACCTGGGCGTTGAGGTTGGCGCCGTCCATGTACACCTGGCCGCCGTGGGCGTGGATGATGGCGCAGATGTCCTTCACCGACTCCTCGAACACGCCGTGGGTGGACGGATAGGTCAGCATCAGGCATGACAGCTGTGCCGCGTGCTGCGCGGCCTTGGCCGAAAGATCTTCGACATCGACGTTGCCGCTTTCGTCGCAGGCCACGGCGACTACTTCCAGGCCGCACATCTGTGCCGTCGCCGGGTTGGTGCCGTGCGCGGATTTGGGGATCAGGCAGACGTTGCGGCTGCCCTGGCCGTTGGCCGCCTGATAGCGGCGGATGGCGACGAGGCCGGCGTATTCGCCCTGCGCGCCGGAATTCGGTTGCATGCAGACGGCATCAAAGCCGGTGATGGCCTTGAGCTGGTCCTCCAGTCCGGTGATCAGTTCGACATAGCCCTGCGTCTGGTCGAGTGGCGCGAAGGGATGCATCCGGGCGAACCCGGGCCAGGACACCGGGATCATCTCGGCCGCGGCGTTGAGCTTCATGGTGCAGGAGCCGAGCGGGATCATGGCGTGGTCCAGCGCCAGGTCGCGGTTCTGCAGGCGCTTGAGGTAGCGCAGCATGCCGTGCTCGGTGTGGTGCGTATTGAACACCGGGTGCGCGAGTATCGGTTCGCGCCGCTGCAGCGTCACGGGGATCGCGCAGGGCCGCGCGGCGTCGAGTGCCTCGACCGGCGTCGCCTTGCCGAAGATGTGCAGCAGCGCCGCCACGTCTTCACGCGTGGTGGTTTCGTCGAGGCTGATGCCCAGGGTTTCGGCATCGACCTGGCGCAGGTTGAACCCGGCATCAACCGCCGCCTGCATGATCCTCGCCGTCTCGCCGGCGCCGACTTTCAGCTCGAAGGTATCGAAGAAGTCGCGCCCGCTAATACCCAGGGCGCCTGCCAGCAAGGCGGTCAGGCGATGGATGCGCCCGGCGATGACGCGCAGGCCGACGGGGCCGTGCCACACCGCGTACATGCCGGCGATGTTGGCCAGCAGCACTTGCGAAGTGCAGATGTTGGAATTGGCTTTCTCGCGCCGGATGTGCTGTTCGCGCGTTTGCAGCGCCATGCGGTAGGCGGTCTTGCCGCGCGCGTCCTTCGAGACGCCGATGATGCGGCCCGGCATGGCGCGTACATGCGCTTCGCGCGTGGCGAAAAAGGCCGCGTGCGGGCCGCCGAAGCCCATCGGCACGCCGAAGCGCTGCGAGGAACCGAGCGCGATGTCGGCGCCCATTTCGCCGGGCGGCTTCAAGAGCACCAGCGCCATCAGGTCCGAGGCAACGGCAACCACGCCGCCACGGCCCTTGATCGTGGCGATCGCGGTGGTGAGGTCGGAAATCTCGCCGCGGGCGTTGGGATACTGCAGCAGGGCGCCGAACAAGTCGTCGCGCTCATTTGCCAAACTCGCGGCTTCGTCGGGTCGGCCGAACACCAGTTCAAAACCGAAATACGCGGCGCGCGTCCGGATCACGTCGATGGTCTGCGGGAAGGCCGCCTCATCGACGAAAAAGACATTGCCCCTGGCTTTCGAGATGCGCCGCGCCATGGTCATCGCCTCGGCGGCGGCGGTTGCTTCGTCGAGCAGGGAGGCGTTGGCGATCTCCAGCCCGGTGAGGTCGATCACCATCTGCTGGTAGTTGAGCAGGGCTTCGAGGCGGCCCTGGGCAATTTCAGCCTGGTAAGGCGTGTAGGCGGTGTACCAGCCGGGGTTCTCGAACAGGTTGCGCAGGATCACCGGCGGAGTAAAGGTGCCGTAGTAACCCTGGCCGATCAGCGATTTCTTGACTACGTTCTTCCCGGCAATGGTCGCAAGTTGAGCCAGCGCCGCGTGCTCGGGCATCGCCGGCGGCAGGGCCAGCGGGCGCTGCAGGCGGATGGTCGCCGGCACCGTTTCGCCGATCAGGGTACGCAGCGAATCGGTGCCGATCGAGGCGAGCATGCCGGCAATGGCGTGCTCGTCGGGGCCGATGTGGCGGCCGATGAATTCGTCGCGGTGTTCGAGGGAGGTCAGCGGTATCGTCAGATTCTCGGCGTGCATTGGCGGCCGATCAGAGCGTTGCAGCGTAGGCTTCGGCGCCGAGCAGGCCGCCGAGTTCGGTCGCGCACTGGTCGGCGGCGGCCGGCTTGATGCGGAACAGCCAGGCTGCGTAGGCGTCGGCATTGACCGATTCCGGCGCGTCGGCGGCGGCCTGGTTGGCGTCCACCACTTCGCCCGAGACCGGTGCGTAGATGTCCGAGGCGGCCTTCACCGATTCGACCACTGCACATTCCTCGCCGGCCTTGACCACGCGGCCGACGGCTGGCAGTTCGAGGAAGACGATGTCGCCCAGCGCTTCCTGGGCATGGTCGGTGATGCCGACGGTGACCGTGCCGTCAGCTTCGAGTCTGGCCCATTCGTGCGAGGCGGCATATTTCAGGTTGGTTGGTGTGTTCATTTTCAGGCTCCAGAGAAATCGTGGCTAAATCAGGCTCTTGCCGTTACGGACAAACGTGGGTTTGACGACGCCTGCCTTGAGGCGCTTGTCGCGGATTACGACTTCGACCTCGCTGCCGAGGGCGACGCCGAGCGGCAGGCGGGCCAGCGCGATGGATTGATTCAGGCTCGGCGAAAAGCTGCCGCTGGTGGTTTCGCCCTCGCCTTGCGGCGTGATGACTTTCTGGTGGGCGCGCAGCCCGCCGCGATCGAGAAGCAACAGGCCGGCAAACAGGTTGCGCGCCTGCCGCGTCGCCAGCGCCGACTTGCCGATGAATTCGCGTGCGGGGTCCTTCAGGTCGACCGTCCACTTGAGGCCGACCTCGAAGGGCGTGACGCTTTCGTCCATATCCTGGCCGTAAAGGTTCATGCCCGCTTCGAGCCGCAGCGTATCGCGTGCGCCCAGGCCGCAGGGTTTGACGCCGGCCGCCAGCAGCGTCGCCCAGACGTCGGCGGCGGCCTCGGCCGGCACCGTGACCTCGAAACCGTCCTCGCCGGTGTAGCCGGTGCGGGCGACCAGCCAGTCTCCCTGTGCCGACGTAAATTCGGCGGCCTGGAAATTCTCCAGTGTCGCGGTGGCGGCGCGGCTGTCGGGGAAGGCCGTCCAGAAGCGTTCGCGGGCACGGGGGCCCTGCACGGCGATCATGGCCACGGCATCGACGCCGGTGCGGCGGCGCTCGTGTGCGTCGGGGCCCTGCAGGGCAATCATCGTCACCGCATCGTCGTTGCCCCTGCGCCGCACCATGAGGGTGGCATTGAAGCCGCCGCTTACCCCGCCGAGGCAGGCGCGCATCCAGTCGATGTCCTTGTCCGTGGTGCCGGCATTCACCACGATGCGGTAGCGCTCGGGCGTGAAGAAATACACGATCAGGTCGTCGATGACGCCGCCGGTTTCATCCAGCATGCAGGAATACAGCGCCTTGCCCGGCATGGTAAGTTTCGCCACGTCGTTGGCCAGCAGGCGTCTCAGGTAGCCGCGGGCATCGGGTCCCACCAGATCTAGCGCGCACATGTGGGAGACGTCGAACATGCCGGCATCGCGCCGCACGGCGTGGTGCTCCTCGATCTGCGAGCCGTAATGGATGGGCATCTCCCACCCTGAAAAATCGACCATTTTCGCGCCGGCAGCGAGGTGGGATTCGTAGAGCGGGGTACGTAGCAGCATAGTGGTCCTCGGACTGATGGCGGCAAGACGCGCGACGGAGTTCCGTCATATCCCCATCTGTCCTTGGCGCCTGAGAGATTTACTCCGTCGGCGGGCAGCCCGCGATGTTGCCATGAGCTGCCGCTCTCCAGATTTGTGCTGCGTCGTCGGCCCTTTTGCCTGAGCGGTTCCTGGGGGTTGCGCCTTCGGCGGTGACGGTGGGAGTCACTCTCTCCCGACGACCGGAGCGAATTATCCTATAAACATCGTGCGCGCGGTTCAGGAAATGCGCTGATGGTCTTTACCGCAGCCGTGCTTTGCTGTACTGTACGAAAAAACAGTCACAGGAGCACGTCCATGGCCAACGATCTGACGCCCCGCCAGCAGGAGATTCTCGACTTCATCCGCAACAGCATGGAGGTCTTCAGCGTGCCGCCGCCGCGCGCCGAAATTGCCGGTGCCTTCGGCTTCGCTTCGCCCAATGCCGCCGAGGACCATCTGAAGGCCCTGGCAAAAAAGGGTGCGATCACGCTGGAGCCCGGTTCCGCGCGCGGCATCCGGCTGGTGGAACAGCTCGGCCTGCCGTTGATCGGCATTGTTGCCGCCGGCAGCCCGCTGCTGGCGATCGAGAATCGCCTCGGCAACATTCGCATCGATCCCGCGCTGTTCACCCCGCAGGCCGATTTCCTGCTGCGCGTACGCGGCCTGTCGATGATCGAGGCCGGCATCCTCGATGGCGACCTGCTCGCCGTGCATCGCACCAGCGAGGCCAGCAACGGCCAGATCGTCATCGCCCGGCTCGGCGACGAAGTCACGGTCAAGCGCTTCAAGCGGCGCGGGACCATGGTCGAACTGATCGCCGCGAACCGCGACTTCGCTCCCATCCTGGTCAATACGCGCAAGGAAGCGCTGACCATCGAAGGCATAGCCGTCGGGCTTATCCGCGACGGCCGCACCTTGTGAAAACTTGTGAATAAATCTACTGTGCGTGCCGGATCGGGGCTTGGGCGGTGCTCTTCCACGGCCGGCTTTGCACAGCCGGCCGGCTGCGGCGGCGCGAAGCATGCTTCGCGAAACCCCGCCTCGCCCTCATGCACAACTACGTGCATTCCGGTAGCTGCGCTCCGGCCGCACCCCGCTGCGGCCCGCTCGCTACGATTTCTTCACAAGTTCTGAGCCAGCTACACCATGAACCCCGCCCTCGCAGAGGCGCTGCAGCGTGGCGACATCCGCCGCGGCGACGCGTTCGCCGTGGCGCCGGCGCCGACTTTTGCCACCGGTTTTCCCCGGCTCGATGCCGAACTGCCCGGCGGCGGCTGGCCGCGCGGGGCCTTGACCGAACTGCTGGCGGAAGGCGAGGGCATCGGCGAACTCGGCCTGCTGCTGCCGGCGCTGGCGGCGCTCACGGCCGCCCGCCATGCCGTTGTGCTGGTGGCGCCGCCGCACTGCGCGCATGCGCCGGCCTGGGCTGCCGCCGGGATTCGTCTCGATGGCCTGCACCTGGTGTTTCCGCGCCGGCCGCGCGCTGCCCTCTGGGCCGCGGTTGAGGCCCTGCGCTGCGGCGGCGTGGCGGCCACGCTGCTGTGGCTCGATGCGCTGTTCCGCGGCGGCCTGCCGGCCAACAGCTTGCGCCGCCTGCCGCTGGCAGCGGGCGCGGGCGGCGGCGCGGCCTTCTGCCAGCGTCCTGCGCCAGCCGCCG